>CAYMFX010000322.1:0-1548 GCA_964389845.1 uncultured Ruminiclostridium sp. | reverse complement strand
CGACTATGAAAGGAAAAATATGAACTCAACACAAATTCTTCTGCTCTGCATTTGCGGAGTATTTGTTCTTGTTATAGCGGTGATCGCCGCTATTGGAAATTTGTATTCCCTCAAGGGGATACCGAATAAGCCCGTAGGAAACGGGCAGCACGGAACTGCGAGGTTCGCTACCAATGGAGAGGTTAGCAAAACCTATAAGCATATTCCCTACACACCGAAATTATGGCGAAAAGGAGAGCAGCTTCCTAATGTGGACGGGTTAATCGTGGGTTGTGATGAAAAAGCAGCAGAGATGACCGCTCTCGTTGACGATGCGGATATTCACACGCTGATGATAGGTGCATCGGGCGTAGGCAAAACCGCAAACTTCCTCTATCCAAACATAGAATACTGTTGTGCCACAGGAATGAGCTTTGTAACCACCGACAGCAAAGGAGATCTCTATCGAAATACCGCCACTATTGCCGAAAAGTATTACGGCTACAAGATTTCGGTTATTGATCTCCGCAACCCAACCTGCAGCAGCGGCTATAATATGCTTTATCTCGTGAATAAGTACATGGATATGTACAAATCCGAGGGCAAACTTGAATACAAGGCAAAATCTGAAAAGTTTGCAAAAATAACCGCCAAGACGATCATCTCGGCGGACGGCGATGTTTCAAACATGGGACAAAATGCGTTCTTTTACGAGGCGGCGGAGGGCTTGCTGACAGCGGTCATCCTACTGATCGCAGAATTTTGCCCGCCCGAGAAACGGCATATCATCAGCGTTTTCAAGCTGATACAGGATTTGCTTGCACCTTCGGGAAAAAAGGGCGTATCGAGATTCCAAATGCTTATTGATAAGCTGCCCGGCGAGCATAAGGCAAGGTGGTTTGCGGGTGCAGCGCTTAACTCCTCAGATCAGGCTATGGCGAGTGTTATGTCAACTGCACTGTCACGCTTGAACTCCTTCATAGACTCGGAGTTAGAGCAGGTTTTGTGTTTTGACACGAGTATTGACGTTGAGGACTTCTGCAACCATAAATCCGCAATATATCTTGTTTTGCCCGAGGAAGATACCACTAAGCACTTCCTAATATCGCTGATTTTTCAGCAGCTATACAGGGAGATTCTGACCGTTGCCGATGAAAAGGGCGGCACTCTTGACAAAAGGATAATGTTCTATATGGACGAGGTCGGAACCTTGCCCAAAATAGACGGCTTGGAAATGATATTTTCCGCTTCCCGTTCCCGAAAGGTTTCTATTGTAGCGATAATCCAATCCCTTGCCCAATTTGAGAAAACCTACGGCAAGGAGGGGGCAGAAATTATCGTTGATAACTGCCAATGTACCCTGTTCGGAGCATTCGCACCCAATTCCAAGACCGCCGAGACAATGTCGCAAAACCTCGGCAAGCAGACCGTACTCAGTGGATCGGTGTCACGCTCGGCAGGAAAAGACGGCGCATCGCGATCCTTGCAGATGATCGAGCGCCCGCTCATGACCGTTGACGAGCTGAAATCCATGCCGAAAGGTCACTTCATCGTGATGAAAACGGGCTG
>CAYMFX010000321.1:0-1550 GCA_964389845.1 uncultured Ruminiclostridium sp. | reverse complement strand
TCGTGTCATCGGGGATAATATGACCCTGCTCGCTATGATGAAGGGGCTTCCGTTGGCGTATAATAAGGATATGCAGGAGGATAAGGAGGCGATTTTTGACTCTGTGGATAACGTTAAGCTGTGTTTGTCCACCTTTATCCCAATGCTCCAAACAATGTCAGTTTATAGGGACAATATGAGAAGGGCGGCGGCTAAGGGATTTATTAATGCTACCGACTGCGCCGATTACCTTGTCAAAAAAGGAATGGCTTTCAGAGACGCTTATAAGATAACCGGCGGACTTGTAGCGCTTTGCATTGAGAAGGAAACGGATTTGGAGCATTTGCCCTTGGAGGATTACAAGGCAAGAAGCGAATTGTTCGATGAAGACGTTTATTCGGCTATCAGTCTCGATACCTGTGTTAATATGAGAAATTCCAAGGGAGGACCTTCCCCCGAAAGCGTTAAGGAGCAGATTGAATACACCCGTAAGGCTGTTAATGCTTATGAAGCGCATACGGCTATGACGCATTTTGTTGATGAGGAGCAGCGGGGTTGACATTCTGCGGTGATTTGATTGACAGGCTTGTACAAAGGATTTGCGGGGTTTTCGGAAAGAAGCTTACGGGGATATATTTGCACGGGTCTTTGGCTATGGGCTGTTTTAATCCCGATAAGAGCGATATTGACATTATTGTTGTTATCGAGGACGACATCTCCGACTTGCAGAAGCTTGAATTTATGCGGGAGGTTGTGGCGCTGAACGATATTGCGCCCGCTAAGGGAATTGAAATAAGCGTTGTTAAAAGGGAATACTGCAAGCCCTTTGTTTATCCTACTCCCTTTGAGCTTCATTTTTCTCCTGCTCACATAGAACGTTACAGACGGTCTCCCGAGGATTATATAAGATATATGAAGGGCAGCGACAAGGATTTGGCGGCTCACTTTACCGTTATAAACAATTGCGGTAAAGTTCTTTACGGCAGGGATATTCAAGATGTTTTCGGCGCTGTTCCAAAATGCGATTATATTGACAGCATTTATTCGGATATACAAAACGCAGCTTCGGATATTCAGGAGAATCCCGTTTATGTTACGCTTAATTTGTGTCGGGTATTGGCTTTTTTGAAAACGGGAAAGTGTCTTTCAAAGCTTGAGGGCGGTAAATGGGGTATCGATAATTTGGATTTTGGCAGCGGTGTGATTTCTGAAGCATTGGAATGCTATGGTTCGGATAGGGAAATGACCGCCGATAAAAATGCCGAAAGGTTTGCCGGACAAATGCTTATGCTGATTGAGGAAGAAATGGAGAGATTGGGTATAAATCCAACTGTTTGTTGAGGATAGCTCTATGGATTATATTTATATGTACGGAATGGTGATGTCCACCGAGGCGTTTTTGCTTAAGGGCAGTTTTCCAAATGCTGACGGGTACGGGGAGATAAAGGATAAGTATCACCATATAGGCGGTGAGACGGGAACTGCGGCGGCGGTATTGGCTTCTCTCGGCTGTAGCCTGAAAATAGGCGGAACACATATCGGAAATATTAACCGCAATATTATAAGAAATT
>CAYMFX010000320.1:0-1570 GCA_964389845.1 uncultured Ruminiclostridium sp. | reverse complement strand
CTTCAACAGAGCATTTCAGCTCGTTTTCTATATATGATTTCAGACCGCCGTATACCTCCGCCGCCTGTTCCGAACTGTGTCCGAAAGAAAAAACCTGCGGATAATACTTCGCAGGTATCAAAGTATCGGATATATCAAACACGGGAACAATTTTGAAAGCCATGTCTTTTCTAACAGTCCGTAAGCCCGATTCAGCTTCCTTTTTCTGTTTCGGGGTAGCCTTTGAGAGCTTGACCCACTCATCGCCGTCCTGTATATAGGTTATAGGAGTAGGGGCGAATATGGACATTGCTTTAGCTCCCTTTTTCACTCCGTAATACGGCGTTTTGCCGTTTTCGTCAGTTTCTCCGTTCTTGCTTGCAATCTCGTCTCCAATCTCTTTAAACCTTGGGAAACTTCCCACAAAAGTTGCGCCGGGGTTTTGGCTTAAAATAAGCATTGTGTTTCGCATGGAATAGTTATAAAACTTAGCCTTAAATTCGCAAAGCTCGGCTAAGCTTTCGGGACTTTGCGAATATTCATTTGCAATCTTCTCTACCTGCCTTTGAAGCTCCTCTTTTTTTGCTTTCATATCCGCCGCCGTATCCGAAGGGCTTTTTCTTTTATACATTACCGTTATCCTCCTTCGCAATATATTCGTCAAAGAATTTTAAAGCAGCAGCAAGGATTTCGCCGCCACGCTCACATTTAAGCTCGCAAAGAGGCTTAAGCAATTTCAAGTCGCTGCTGTCCGCCGTAAACGCTTCGTCTGTAATTGCGTATTCTTTGGGCATACCGTCATAAAACATTATCCCTTCTTCCGTTGCGACAAAAGTAATGCCTTCATACCACCCGATAACCGTATTAACGGGAACGGTTTCATTTTTCATTTCCATAGATGTTTTCCTCCTTAAGTATTACATTCCGATAATCATACCGTCCTCAATGTATATATCCTCTGTAGGATCTTCTCCGTAGGTGTATGTGATATCCTCATTCCAGTCTTTATTGACGGGAATCAGTGTCCTGACCGAAATTCCCTGCTCGGTAAGCTTTTCCGAGATTCTTTTTTCTGCCGCCTTCCCCGCCTCGTCATTGTCAAGGCATAGGCAAACCTCGGTAATATCGGGCTTGTCCTTTAAGCACTGAAACAGTACCTTATCGGAAACAGAGCAGGCAGCCGCATAACTGTGCTGCTGCCAGTTGTCCTTGTTCATAGATATATATGAAAGCATATCAATAGGAGCTTCAAACAGATACAGCCTACTGCTTGTTCCAAAATGGTGAAAACTGAACTCCGGAACGCTTCCCGCTTCATTTCCTTTAAAGGCGCTTAATGAGTAGGTGCCCCTCATATTCGCATGACGGGGATTCCCCTCCGTATCATAACCCACGAAAACAACATTGTGGTGGATTGCCGATTCGTAAATCATATTTCGGCTTACAAAATAATTCAGCACATCGCTGTCTATGCTTCTTTGCCTGCACAAATAATCAAAAGCCCTTTTCATATCGCCGTTTTTGGGCGGCAATGAAAAAGGCTTTTTCTGTATAGAATCCTGTTTGCGATTCTGTTCGCTTATTGGCGGGG
>CAYMFX010000319.1:0-1581 GCA_964389845.1 uncultured Ruminiclostridium sp. | reverse complement strand
CGCCGCACCCGATCGGCAACGCCGATCCTTTAACTTGCATGAAATTCATACCCTCATATCTGCCCGAACCAGCCGTGAAATATCTGCGCTATCTGCTTGCAATTTTCTCTGTAAATCGTCTTGCCCAAACTCACGCAGAAACGGCTCAAATTTCGCTCCAGTCGGGTTGGTCGAGCAGTTACTCTACTCGGCGATAAAATCTGCACAAACCGCACGTCAATCGGCGGAAAACGCGGGAACAATGATTTCTTCCTTGGCAAGGCTTCTTTTCATCATTTCCGCCGCCATAGCTATGAGCGCATCGCTCCGCGTTTGCTCAACAGGGACAGCAGGGACGGCACTTTCTTCGCTCGGTAATTCAGCGTCCTCAACTTCAATCAAGCTGTAGTCAGCATTTGCGACATTTTCAGGGTCGGCAGGGACAGCATTTTTCGTACACAAAATTTTACCGCCACTGCTGTCCCTGTCCGCAGCATAGCCGATAAATATTTTGCGTATGCCGTTGCTTTTTGTTTTCCCGTAATCAATGCCAAGCGAACGGATTTCGTAATCGTGTTGAAGCAGATCGCGATAGAGCCAGTTGCAGTTGAATTCCTGCTCGGGAAATTTTTCTTTCAGCATAGAGCAGATTTCCGAGGCAGTCCCGCTCACAGAATTATTCTCCAGCATAAAATCGTGGATAGTAAAAGAGAAAATATCCGGTTCGCTCTTGGGAGCGTCATCGAGCAGTATCCACTTTGACCTTTCTCTTTTCAGATTCAACTCCAGTGACGGAGCACCCCTGCCGCTGATATGGAGCTTCGCGTTTTCGCCGTTGCGAGTGAACACAAGCAGTCCGTCCGCACAGCCTGCTATACCGTTCGTTCCTGAAATCAGATTATTTGGATTGGAATCACGAGCCTTGCGGTTGTGGTGAACAAGAACGATAGCGATTCCAAGACTGTCGGCGATACTTTTCAGAACAGAAAGTTCTTGATAATCCGCACCGTACTTTGTGTCGATGTTGTTTCTTATTTTCTGGAGCGTATCAATCACGATCATCTTCAAGCTGGGGAACATTTTTTTGCACTCTTGCAAATCTTCTTCCAATCCACTTCCGATTGAATTTGCAAGCAAGGCGAAGAATAAATTTTCGCTTGGCTCATCGGTCAGCTCATACATTCATGACTGTAAGCTGATGAACGTATCCTCCAGCGCCATGTAAACGACTTGCCCCTGCTCGGTTTTTCTACCGAGAAAATCCTCGCACTTTGCGACCGCGAGGCACATATCCAGCATCATCCATGATTTTCCGATCTTTGGGTCGCCGGACAGAATGTGGATGCCGGGATAGATCATCCCGTCAACTATGAACTGCTGTTTTTTCATTGGTGTGTTCATAATTTCCACGCTGCTGATAATCTCTAACTTTTTTCTTTTGTCCATTGAATTCCTCCTGTCAAATTAATTTTCCGAAAACAAAATCCCGCCAATGAACGACGGGATTGCCCTCTATAACCTTACCGACACGAGAAAAACTTTTTATTCACTCGATGATAAGAAATTTTTAAATTTTGTTACTTTTCGTGAAATTGTACTTTG
>CAYMFX010000318.1:0-1586 GCA_964389845.1 uncultured Ruminiclostridium sp. | reverse complement strand
AGGCGCACTTTTTAATTATTCCTGCCCGTTGTATCAAATACGCTAAGATTATTTCTATGTAGATACACTTCACCCGTCCCTCGTAGCCCGGCAATAAAACTTTTAACGCTTCAAGATTATCAACATTGATAATCATATTTTCGCTGTCGTTGTCAGCTTTGGTCTATCTGTTTTTGTCAAAACTATATTTTCGTTCAAGTACACGGAACGGCGCTTCTTGATGGTGATTGATGACCTTGATTTTTCCTATCCATTCAAGTGTTGGCATTGTCTTGGTCTCCTTGTATTTTATCGTTCAATTTTTTTGACAAAATCAACACCTGTTTTTCCAATTCGTGTATCAATTGCTCATTCGTACATTGTTCGAAAGGAATTACAGAAGGCGATATACCAAGCGGAGGTGTTGCAATGTAAACATCTACATCTTTGTTACAAAGTTTTTTGATTTTTGTAATAGCATCATTACGATCAATCTGTCCGATTGCTTGGTATCTATTTATAATGTTTTCTCTATCTTTTATATCATTTGTTAATGAAATGATTTCTAATTCTTTGAAAAGAGGATTGCTCATGTATTTTTCTCCTTGTCCGATGCTTTCACATTCTTGCCGCTTTTAATTCTTGCATCTGCCGGATTCGGTGTATCTTCGGGAATTGCCCATGAGTAACCAATTCGCACAACATCTAGAATGCAATCTTCGTTGCAAAGGTCTGTATGCGACTTTGAGATATACCCTACTTGTCGGTGGTCTGCGTAACAGAAAAATACTTCATTGCGAAAACCTTCCGATAGCCATGCGCTCCATTCTGCACATTATCGACAGATTATAATATTTCATTTTATATTATACTCGCAAATACGAATAAAATCAAGAGGTATTGCTAAATGTTCAAAAAGTATTTTCAACTTGGATCGGCAACGGCTTCGCCCGTTAATCAACCGAATAGCCGCATATGTGTTGTGCTCTCGTGTTCAAAAACCGAGGGCACTTTTTATTGGAATTATTCATGGAAGGTTGAATTTTTACCCTCTGAAATTCCGAATCGGTGAAAGGAGATTTACGCACAACACAAAAATTTCTCAAAAATTTTTACGCTGACCGTTGATTTTTGCCTTATGAAATTCCGAATACAATGAAAGGCATTTTCAAAAATCAACGGAAAGGAGCTGACGGAAGTTGTCAGAGCAAGACTCTACCACGGTGCCAAATTTCGTTATCGGCGCATTCTGCCCATTGTGGTCAATCTTGTTGGGAATGCCTTCCCCAAACCCTGCTCTTGTCCTCGTGGACTGTTTATCCCTCGCTTCGTCATATGCAGCAAGCCTCCAAGATGTAGATTTGTTTTAAATCTATCATATATTAGGGTTATGGCCAAGCACAGCGTGATTTGACTTTTCACGACAGGCGAAAATGTTAAAACCGCTGATAATTATTGACTTTCCCGCTTGGTATGGTACAATGATAAAAATAAGTTCTGGTTTTAACGAATGTTTACTTGCACGAATAATAAATGCACTGTCATGACCCTGCCCTCAGGTGCCAGTCCTCGCAAGGGGGTATGGGTTCAAGTCCCTTCATCCGCAC
>CAYMFX010000317.1:223-1596 GCA_964389845.1 uncultured Ruminiclostridium sp. | reverse complement strand
GATGAGAAAGGTTAAGATAAAGGAGCCGGGCAGCTCCTATCTGCTTCCGGGTTCTACCGTTGACAAGAACGATTTCCAGAAGATAATCGCCGACCTTAAACAGCGTCAGGAAAACGGCGAGGATATTAAGCTTCCCGAGGAAGAGCCGGTGCTGTTGGGTATCACTAAGGCGGCGCTGGCAACGGACAGCTTTTTGTCGGCGGCTTCCTTCCAAGAGACCACCCGTGTTCTTACCGATGCTGCTATCCACGGCAAGGTTGACCCGCTGCTTGGACTTAAGGAAAATGTTATTATCGGTAAGCTTATTCCCGCCGGTACGGGTATGAATGCGGAGGAAAAGGAAGAAGAGGAAGAAGAGGAAGAAGAGGAAGAGAAGGAGGAAAACGATTCCGAGGCTGAGGCTCAGGTACAGGCGGAGGATAATGAGGAAGAGAAGGTTGAGGAGCCTACTGCTTGATTCTTTTGAATAAGCTGTTAGTATAAAATGCACAAAAAACAGCTTAAATAAAGGTTTTATACGGTAAAAGCTACAATATTTTTCGGCTAAGGTTAGAAAATATTGACTTTTACCGTATTTTTGTGTATAATAATAAAGCTTGCGCAGGCATTTTGCAGATTGTGCAGCGAAAATAATATAGGAGGTGTAAAGAAATTGCCAACCTTTAATCAGCTCGTAAGAAAAGGTAGAGAGTTATCCACTAAGAAGTCTAAGGCTCCCGCATTGCAGAAGAACCTTAATACTCTTAAGAAGGAAACCGTGGATATGCCGTCGCCCCAGAAGCGCGGAGTATGCACCGCTGTAAGAACCAGCACTCCTAAGAAGCCTAACTCCGCAATGCGTAAAATCGCCAGAGTAAGACTTTCTAACGGATACGAAGTTACCGCTTACATTCCCGGCATCGGTCACAAGCTTCAGGAACACAGCGTTGTTCTTATTCGCGGCGGACGTGTAAGGGATCTCCCCGGTGTGCGTTATCACATCATCAGAGGAACACTTGACGCTCAGGGCGTTGACGGAAGAATGCAGGGCAGATCCAAGTACGGAGCTAAGCGTCCGAAGGCCGGTAAGAAGAAGTAAAGCGTAACGAAAACTGACTGAATTGGTTATTTCGTAAAAATCACTGCCACATTTGTGGAAGGTTAATTATACATGAGAACACGTTCTTAATCCCATACTGCCGGGTTTCCGTCAAGGGGCTTGTATATTGCCTTTACAAAATGGACGGCGGGAGAAAGCGGTTAAAATCCAACCGCTGCGCTTTCGAGTACCGATGAATTCATTAGCCGAAAATGTCGGCGAAAAATTATGAAGGAGGGAATAAAGTGCCAAGAAGAGGTAATGTCCCCAAGCGTGAAGTATTGCCCGATCCTAT
>CAYMFX010000317.1:0-213 GCA_964389845.1 uncultured Ruminiclostridium sp. | reverse complement strand
ATTCGGAGTTGGTAACAAGACTTATCAACAATATCATGCTTGACGGAAAAAAGGGCGTAGCCCAGAAGATTGTTTACGGCGCATTTGAGATTGTTGCCGCAAAGACAGGTAAGGATCCCCTTGAGGTTTTTGAGCAGGCTATGGAAAACGTAATGCCTCAGCTGGAGGTCAAGGCTCGCCGCATGGGCGGTTCAACCTACCAGGTTCCTATGG
>CAYMFX010000316.1:0-1617 GCA_964389845.1 uncultured Ruminiclostridium sp. | reverse complement strand
CCTCCATATTCTTTTCAATCTTATCGTCCAGCGCAGATAACACCGAGGCAATCTGACGCTGTTCTTCTATAGAATCAGGAACCGACACTTCGACACCTCGCATCGTGCTTCCTGAAACTTCCTTAAAGGTAGTGCCGCTACCAAGGTTTTCGATTTTATCCTTGTTGTACTTCAGCAAGTAATACAGGAACATATAATCTGTTTCATCGTTCGGCACAACACTTTTAAAGCCCTGATTCGTGCAAACTTCTTGATCGGCAATTGCAACATATCCGATAGGAGCTCTGGACGAAAACAGCACTGTGTGAGCGGGCATTAACTGTGTAGAGCAACTCCTTAATCCCTGCTCTGTTATATTTCTTTCACCATGAGAAATAAAGCGACCTGAATAATTCGCTAAATCCTTTGGCGTAATCCATGAAATGGTGCCGCCATCATAGTTTTCTGCTTTCTTCGTTGAAGGCGTAGCCCCGCCTACAACCATCCCTAAATCACCTATGGTACAAGTTTTCCAATTGCCCATCATGTCACCGTCCTAACCTATATATTTCCTGTGAGCCGTTTTTACGTTGCTTTGTTTAACCATAGCATACTGCAAGGTCGTATCTATTCGCTGATGCCCAAGAAGCCGCTGAAGCTGCTCGATGGGCATTCCTTTATCAATGGCCATTGTGGCCAGCGTCCGTCGAAACTTATGCGGATGCACTTTCTGTATGTTTAGCCGTTTCCCCATTTCCCGGAGCCGATGCTCAATGCCGCCGATCTGTATTCGCTCATGTGGTGCCCTCAATGTGACGAACAGCGCCGGATTGTCATCCGTTCGGCTATCGAGATACTCCTGTAGATGCAGCTTTGCTCTGGCATCAAAGTAAACAATCCGCTCCTTGTCACCTTTACCAAACACCACACATTCCCGTTCCAAGAAGTCGATGTCATCGCGATTCAGCAATACCATCTCTCCGACACGCATTCCCGTTGATGCCAGCATATCGATCATCGACAAGTCCCGCAGTTCCTCACAGTTATCGCGCATCTTCTCCAAATCCTCATCAGAGTAGGTTTCCTTAATACTGCTGGCCGTTTTTACCTTATGGATACGACGCACCGGGCTTTTGATGATATAATCCTCGTCCTCCAGCCAAGAAAAGAAGCTGGACAGGATTCTGCGGATATTATCAATTGTTACTCGGCTTGATTGATTCCTGCTCTGATACTCGGTAAGGTATGTCCTCAAATCCTCCGTAAGAATATGTCGGACGTTTTTGCCGAGGGAAGATACCAGTGCATCTATCGTGATCTGGTAATACTTCAAGGTTTTCTCAGAACATCCCTCAATCCTTTTTGCGGCTATAAACATTGCTATGAGGTCATTGCTGTTATCCTCCTCCGGCTTTACTTGTGTGCCGGTCACATCGTAGCGACAAAGCGTCTGCTCCATTGCTTGCCTGAGCTGTTTCAGCTGGGCATTGTCGAGGTATGGCAGCATCTGCTGCATTACCTCCGTCATCAGTTCTTCTTTCATGTCGTTTCTCCTTCTGTTTGGTATTTCCAGAGAACGACATCAACGGCAGTTCCGTTGGTTTATCACTCTCGCCGTTGGTGAGAGTTAATCGCACT
>CAYMFX010000315.1:0-1617 GCA_964389845.1 uncultured Ruminiclostridium sp. | reverse complement strand
ATGATGTAATTTCAAACTATTTGCTTGAACTTCGTAAATCGTGGGCTGACAACCCTTATTTGGTGGTTCGTATCAGTCAAATTGAAACCCGTCTTTTGGGTATCAAAGGGATTGTGGATATTGACAACACTAAAATAAACGGGAATTCCGACAACCTGACTTTGGGGAAATTTGAAGTTCCAGTGTTTGGGGGTGCAAGTGAATGACAAGAAAAGTTGACCTTGTTTCTTACTTACCCCCGTTTTTAGCAGAGTTTAAAGAGATTTCAACAGCTTTGGAAGCGGAAAACCCTGAATTTATGCTTGTTTGGAACGCCGCTGAAAGAGTTCTGCAAAATGAATTTATTGAAACGGCTGACGAATACGGAATTTCGAGATTTGAAAAATTGCTGAAAATTGCTCCGCAAGGTGATGATTCGTTAGAGATAAGGCGGAGCAGAGTATTTAATAAGTGGCTCAGCACACTGCCATATACGGTAAAAATGCTTATAAAAAAGCTTACGGCATTGTGCGGCGGCGATGATTTTGTAATAAGAAAAAAATTTGAGCAGTATGAAATTCATATTACCACTCATCTAAGGCATTACAGTCAAATCGAGATGTTAAAAGAAATGTTGGATGAAATGATTCCGGCAAACATGGTGATTGTTTCATTTAATATTACTCAAATTAGGGCAGATGGAAAAGCAATTGTTTATAGCGGCTTAGGTCTTTCGGGAAAGCACAAGAAAATCAGCACGGAGGTAAAAAATTATGGCTTGGAATGAAGCTGTTGTAACAAATAAAGGCATGGAGATATTGGCAAAATGTCTTACCAACGGGAAAATTATTATTACAAGAGCAATTGGCGGTGAAAGCTGCACCGAGGTCATTGCACTTTTAGCAATGAAAAATATTAGTGAACCTTCTCACGAGCTGAATTTGTTCAAAATTGAAAATGCGGAAGGCAAAATTACCGTTAATCTGAGAGTGCAGAACAAAGGGCTTGAAACGGAGTATACTTTAAGGCAGATAGGCTTGTTTGCAAAACTTGAAGACGATACCGATGAGGTGCTTTTTGCTGTTATTCAGGATAGTATAGGCGAGGTTATTCCGAATGAAACGGACAATCCCGAATTTTTGACGGAGTTTGATTTTGTAATACCTATTGGGAATGCGGAAAATATTGAAGTTGAAGTAACTCCGAATACATTTGCCACTGCTGAAGATTTGCAGGAAAGAGACAGGGTTATTTCCTCACACACGGAAAATAAGTCAAACCCTCACGCTGTCACTAAGTCACAAGTAGGGCTTGGCAATGTGCCGAATGTAGCAACTAACGACCAAACGCCTACATATTCGGTTTCTGACGAATTAAGCGAATTGAGCAGCGGAGAAAAGCTTTCGATTGCATTGGGGAAAATTAAAAGGGCTGTTTCGGGATTAATAACCCATATTGCCGATAACGTAAGGCATATTACGGCGGCGGAAAGAACGGATTGGAACAGCAAGGCGGCGGGAAATCATACGCATACGGCGGCTTCTCAGAGTGCGGCGGGACTGATGTCGTCAGCGGACAAAACCAAGCTTGACGGTGTGGCGGCTTCGGCTAATAATTACACGCACCCCACCGTAGCAG
>CAYMFX010000314.1:0-1620 GCA_964389845.1 uncultured Ruminiclostridium sp. | reverse complement strand
AATACTACCGTGATATGGGTTATCATATAGCAATAATGGCGGACAGCACCAGCCGTTGGGCGGAGGCGCTCCGTGAAATATCGGGACGCTTGGAGGAAATGCCCGCCGAGGAAGGCTTCCCGGCGTATCTTCCCTCAAGACTTTCCGAGTTCTACGAAAGAGCGGGCTATGTTAAAACGCTGAACGACAACGAGGGAAGCGTTACAATTATCGGTGCGGTTTCTCCTCAGGGCTCTGACTTTTCCGAGCCTGTTACTCAGAATACAAAGCGTTTTGTCCGCTGCTTCTGGGCGCTCGACAAGTCGCTGGCGTATGCAAGACACTATCCCGCTATAAACTGGATGACCAGCTACTCGGAATATTTGGAGGATTTAGCGCCTTATTATGCGGAAAATGTCAGCCCCGACTTTATGCCGCTGAGACAGAAAATCTCCACCCTGCTTGTTGAAGAAAACAACCTGATGGAGATAGTAAAGCTTATCGGCGCAGACGTTCTCCCCGACGACCAGAAGCTGATTATCGAAACGGCAAGAGTAATAAGAGTAGGCTTTTTGCAGCAGAACGCTTTCCATAAGGACGATACCTTTGTGCCTCTTGAAAAACAGCTTTTGATGATGAGAGTTATTGTAAAGCTTTACGATATGGCGCTTGAAGCGGTGAAGAAGGGCGTTTTGTTCTCCGACATCGTTATGACGGGAATTTTTGACAAGCTTATCAAGATTAAGTACGATATTCCCAATGATAAGCTTGAAATGTTCAGCGAATATGACAAGGAAATAGAGAAGATATTTGAAAAGCTGAATGAAGAAGCAGTAGTAGCATAAAGTTTTGAAAGGAGAAGCGCTTGCTGACGGTAGGCGCTTACTGAATAAAATGTCAATACAGTATGCAGGACTCAGCTCCATAAACGGACCTTTGGTTTGCCTTGAAGGAGTTAAGGGCGTAGGCTATGACGAGATAGCGGAAATACATCTTGACGACGGCTCGCAGCGTATGGGGCGCGTTGTTCAGATGGAAGGCGACAAGGTGGTTTTGCAGGTCTTTGAGGGAACCGGCGGACTGTCTCTTGAAAACACAAAGACAGTGTTCGGCGGGAAGCCATTGGAAATACCTCTTGCCGCAGAAATGTTAGGAAGAGTGTTTAACGGCGTAGGAAAGCCCATTGACGGCTTGGGACCCGTATTTCCCGAAAAGTATGCGGATATAAACGGCAAGCCCTTGAACCCGGTAGCCCGTTCCTATCCCCGCAACTATATCCATACGGGTATCAGCTCCATAGACTGCCTTATGACTCTTATCAGAGGGCAGAAGCTGCCTATTTTCTCCGGCTCCGGTCTTTCTCACAATAAGCTTGCGGTACAGATAGTTCGTCAGGCTAAGATTGCGGATTCCGAGGGCAAGGACTTTGCGGTAGTATTTGCGGCAATGGGCGTGCAGAATGACGTTGCAGATTATTTCCGCCGCAGCTTTGAGGAATCGGGAGCAATAGAGCGCGTCGTTATGTTCCTCAATATGTCCAACGACCCTATCATCGAACGTATACTTACTCCTAAATGCGCTCTTACGGCGGCGGAGTATCTTGCCTTTGAACTTGGCATGCACATCCTTGTGGTCATGACC
>CAYMFX010000313.1:0-1628 GCA_964389845.1 uncultured Ruminiclostridium sp. | reverse complement strand
ACACCTACTATGAAAGTATGCTTTACTTGTTGGAAAATCTTTTCGAGTACCACCGTTGTCAATATTCAGAAAGAAATTGTTATGAGCTTCATATTATGTCGGATCCCGTAATCGAAGAATTTTACAAATTAGCCGGTGAATACGGGAAAAGAAATAATATTCCCGATGAGAATAATTACTACATAAATGAAGCGGAACAACAGGTGCGGATTCAGCTTGATTTCTCCTATTGCGTTGACTGGCGGCTTATGGGACATACCGAACCTAAACGGAAATATCACAGCAGGCTTGCGGTATTTATTTATCAAGATGATTGGGTTGATTTGGGGTGCTTGGCTTACGCTTTGATCGAAATTTACGAGTGGTTTTCGGACGCTTGTGTTAATTTGCGGGAAATTTTAAATAATGCGGGAAAGGATGTAAAAGCAGCGTGAGCGAAACAGTAATCAGAATAAGCGAGGACGGGAAAATCACCGTTGAAAGGGATTTGGAAGGACTGAAAAGCTTTAAACAAATTGCTCCAGACACCTTGATTCAGTGTATTGACAGAAGCTTGCTGCGAGGGGCGGTCCACAGCGGACTGCTGCCGAAAAACTGTATATCGTTCAGTGCGTTTGATGACGGGGATAAGGAAGTTGTACTGGTTTATCCTGAAAATATGGCGGATATAAGCTATTTTGGAACGGAGTACAAAAGCTTTCCGTTGCCCCGTTTGGTGTTTGGGTTTAAGTTGACCGCTGAGGGACGGGTAAGCAGTTGTAAGCTTGGCGTAGTGGAAAACACCGATAATTTGAAGCCCGATACAAAAATGTATCACTATCCGCTGTCGAATGTCAGCGGATTTCATTTGTGTACGGGAAATAATGCGCTACCGAAATGTACAAGCTTGCATACTCTATCAAGTCTACCATATTACATCATGTCAATGCCTAACAACAACGATTATTTCAAAGCGTCAAATAATATGCTCCATTTAGAAATGCGGGATTTATTGGAACTGCTGAAAAATAAAGAGCCAAGCTTTTATTACAGCGATATACTTATTCCGAATGGAGCAGTTTTGAATGACTTTATAATGAAAGGATAGTGTTTATGTTTACAGCAAAAGCAATGATTCACAGTCTCAATGCGCAGGGTGAGGCAAAAATCCTGCACGAGAAAAACAATAATGATGTTATCGCCGAGTACAACGGAAAACGCTGTACTGCCGTGTATAATCCCTTTGTGGGATTATACTACGTTGATGATATTTACGGCGTGCTGACCGACGAGCATAAATGCCCTGTTTGTGGTGAGCATTTGGAATAATTACAGAAAGGATTTGAAAAAATGAACTACAACGAAATTATCAAAAGACTCCATGAACCCTTTAGTGCAAAGGAAATCGAGTGGAAAATTCAAGTTACCACTCAGGACAAGAAACGCGGTATGGCGGTTGCTTACATGGACGCACGCGCAGTACAGAAGCGTTTGGATGAGGTTGTGGGAGCGTTCAACTGGAAAAACGTATACTCTCTTTGGCACGATAATTCCCAGATTTGCGGTATAAGCATTTTCAACGATGACCGCAGCGAGTGGATCACAAAGATTGATGGTGCGGAAAACAGTGATATTGAGCCTATCAAGGG
>CAYMFX010000312.1:0-1638 GCA_964389845.1 uncultured Ruminiclostridium sp. | reverse complement strand
AGGCTTTCCCGAAAATCCTCTATTTCACCATTACGCTTAGCTTCGGAAAAAGAAAACTTATACAAAGGCTTCATTGTAGCACTCCTTTTCGCACATAGGCAAAACTCCTCTTTCCCTCAAAAACTCGTACAAAAAGAGCCTTCCTCGTTGAGTCCAACAAGTATGCATAGATGCCTTATTTTCGGCATATTTATACGTTTTGCTCTGAGTATATCCGTTGTTTGCATACTCGGCATACAAAACCCAAGAATTGCGAATGGGGTACTGTATTCCGTACTCATGAAGCATTTTGTTGAAAGCAATCGCCGACATTCCGTAATCCTTTGCGATTTGGGTCACGGGAACGTTATTTTTGCTGTTCAGTATTTCATCGTAATACCTTGCTTTTACGGACAATTGGGCATTCTCAACCGAAAGGTCGGTGTTGCGTTTCTGTTCATCTGCAAGGGCGTGCAATATTTCGATAAGGTTTTCGGGTTTGCAAAGGCTTTGGTATAAGGCTTCGGGAGTGAAGTATGCGCCGTATTTCCTCAGTGAGGGCAAAATTTTAGATGTGACCCAGTGCTTAAATTCCCTTGCTTTCGGCAGTTTGCTCGAAAGAACCAGACTATACAAACCGCTTTCGTTAATTACATACATTTCACGGTTCTGACCTGAGTCGGCGAATCGCCGACTCAGCTTATCCTCTGTATCAACATGCTTTTTTAAAGCGTCGGACGTATCTTTATATCCAAGTATTGTCGCAACATCTTTTCCCACAAACCAAGGCTCACCGTCAATCACCAAAGTTCTGACCTCGCCGAATTCATCATGCTTAAAAAGCATAATCTCGTTTTTATTCTCCATCACAGTCAACCTCCCGCTCCTGAATAATAATCTGTCCCTCATCGGTATAAATTTCCAACCCGTTATCGGCGCAAATCCCAGCCTCATCGAGTATCTCCTGCGGGATTTTAATTTCGTCGGGGGCGGTATAATCAAGCATTATCGTCACCCTTTTGCCGCTGTACAATCCAAGAATTTCTCTCAGCTGCGAGGAAACCTTAAGATTTCCGTTCTTTGTTACCTTGCTCTCAAAAGTCACCATACTAAAAATCCTCCTCAAAAAATGATATTTGTCGGTTTTCTTTCAACCGCTCGTCCAAATCGTAGTTGGCAATCAGCAGTTCATTAAACATGCTGCCGCCGTCAAACCGCTGCCTGATATTGTTCAGCCGCTCATAGGAGTACATTTCGTATCCTTGATACAACTCCCGTATAGCGGGGCAATCGTTGTAAGATAGCAGAAATTTCCCCGAAATCTTTTTCAGCGAATCCCTTAAACGTTCATGATCTGCGCTTGTAAAGCCAACGTTATTGTAATAGCTTTCTGTGGAATAATAGGGCGGATCGCAATAGAAAAAGCTCATCTCGCTGTCTTGAGCCGAAATGAGCTTTTCAAAATCCTTATTTTCTATAACGACCTTTTGCAATCGCCGTGAAGCCTGCTCAATAAGCGGAAAGTTTGACCACATGCTGTGTGATTTGCCGCCATAACTATCGCACCCGCTTGCGTAGCTGTATCTGATAAGCTGATAGAAGTCCGCAGCCCTTTGTACATCGCCAATTTCTGCTTTTTCGCTTATGATGTGTTTCAGC
>CAYMFX010000311.1:0-1665 GCA_964389845.1 uncultured Ruminiclostridium sp. | reverse complement strand
TAAGGCTCATAGTCTTGTCCCAACTTTGCTTTTAAAGTAATTCTTGAATAGAAAACCTTATAACCCTTTTCGGTCAGCACATCGTATAAATCATGTGCCAGTTCGCTGTCAACGGTTCTTCCTCCATTGTTGTCGCTTTCCTTATAGCATATAAAAATATCGAAGGGCTCTTCATTTTTTGCAATATTAAGTATTTCCTTTTGCAGACGGTCTATTTCCTTGGCTTCGCTGCGGTAAACCTGCAATGCCACACTGTCGGCGTATTCACATGCCAACTCAAAGTCGCTGTCATCAAAAATACTGCTGTAAGAGGTTCTGTGACAGGTTGGAATTTTCTTTGCGGTTTTAGGATCGTCAACATACTCAATACCAAATTTGCACAGGCATAAGCCCCAATACGCTTCCGCTTCCTCGGAAAATTCAGAAACTATGTTTTCATAAATTACTGCCGCCTTATCAAATTCACAGGCGCTTCTTAACCTGTTGGCGCGGTTAAAAAGGTTGATTTTTTTCTCATTGTCTGCGTTTGGTACAGTCTGATTGGTGCCGCAATATTCACACTTGAACACAGTCGTTCCCTCGGTAATCTCTAATGAGCCACCGCACATTTTACATTTAAAAGCCGCCATAATACATATCTCCGTTTGATTTTTTATTTTTTAAATTCTTTACATCTGCGATTTCTGTCAGCAAGAAGTATTGTAACTTTGTCAATCTTTTTCTTAGCAAGCTCTTTATCCTTATTTACCGTTTCTTCAAGAGCCTTAACCTCTTGCTGTAATTTTTCTTCAACGTCGGCAAGTGCCTCGTTTGATACAGGATCGGAATATCTGAACTTTTCTGCAAGCTTTTCAAGGGATTTTTTCAGTTCCGTGTCGCTGCATGAATCGACTATGTACTGAATGTCCAGCCGAAATGTACGCATTATTTTTGTAACGGCTTCATCATGCCGCTCCTGTTCTTCGATAATGTTGCGAGCAGTATCTATACTTATTGTACCTATTGCGGATACGCCTAAGATGATCACCGAAAGAACAACAGCAATCCAGACAGGAACATCGGCAAAAAATCCGCTCACAGCTATAATAAAGCTCAATATAAGCTGAATCGCCATATACATCGTTCCGATTTTCAATAATGGGAATCCGTAAAATTTACTTTTCACGCCGTCATTTTTAACCGCATATTGAGAGATCGCAAAACCACCTGCAATCGCTATCAGCGAAAATGCAAATTCAATCCAATACACAGCAATTTTGGGAAATGGAATCAAAAGATATAAAATGCAGTATAATATCAATGTTATTAAACCAACCGTCAAAAATGATTTTGTTTTTTTATCCATACTTGAGTTTTTCCTTCCTAATAAAGGTATTTTTTTGATATTAAACATAATTTTGTTTAATCAGTATAAAGTATTATTCTCTTTTCTCTCCGCAGTCGGGACAAAATCCGCTGCTGATACCTGTTTTACCGCATTTTTTACAAACCCAAGTTTCTTCGGCAGCGGGCTTTGCAGAACCGCAGTTAGGGCAGAATTTACTTGTTATATCGTTTAAACCGCACTCCGTACAATTCCATTTCTGGGGAGGCAACGGTTTAGGTGAACCGCAGTTAGGGCAGAATTTTGACTGAATATTTTTATAGCCGCAAGAACAGTCCCAG
>CAYMFX010000310.1:0-1671 GCA_964389845.1 uncultured Ruminiclostridium sp. | reverse complement strand
CATTTATTTCATCATCGTAATAAATATAATTTGCGGAATCGACTTCCGTGAGATCACCATAATCCTCATCTTCTTCCGGTTCAATTTGAAATGTAAGGGGGCAATACAGCTTTGTTTCCGTAAGCTCACGCTTGGTCACATCAATAGTGTTATGCGTCAGCTCACAGGTTTCGATTCTCGGATCGCCGCACAGTGTCTCCGAAGCATAATTCACAAATAATCCGGCGAGATTGCTGTCATCAATAAGGTCTGCAAGCGGTATGCTGAATTTGTCCTCGTTTTCACATTTTTTGAGCCACCTGTTTATACAGCTGTCCATATGGGTTTTCAATTCGTCAAGCGCAAAGCTTTGTTCCTGTTTTAAAACAATATCCTTTGCGTTGGGAATATACTGAGAATACCTCGCATAGTCGCTGCCCTCGGAATTTACAAGCAAGCCGTCGCCGCTCTTTTGGTCAACAAAAAGTACGCAGTGATAGGCGTTATTGTAAAAACCCATCAAGCTGCGGTACGGTGCAAGGTAATAATTGCGTTCCAACGGCTTTTCAAGCATCTTTTTAAACTCCGTTTCGTGTACGTCAATTACCTTTTCCACCACACACTTTTCGGTTTCGTAACGATCCGCCTTGCGGTTCATTACAGCGTTCATAATTATTTTTTCAGCCATTCAAAAGCCACCTTTCCCCATCATAATTTTCAAATTTTTCCGTAACTGAATTTTGCTCAAAATACACTGCCAACAGCGTTTTAATATCCTCACCGTCATACCTTTTTGCCGAGAATCCGTTCTCGTTTAAGGTCTTTTCAATGCGGTTTAGGTGGGCAAAAATCTCCTTGTCCTTCATACCTCGAATCCGCACTATCAGCAGAAATTCTCTTGCCGTGGCGGTTAAGGCTTGAATTTGGTCAAGGTGCTTCATATCCTGCTCCAACAATTTCCGTACAGCTTGATTTTCTTCCTTTTGGGATAATGCTTTGAGGTGATTTTTGTTTTCCTCAAAGCTCTCACGGCTGTTTACGCAGAGTATCTCGATCTCCGTCATACCTTTTTGCCGAGAATCCGTTCTCGTTTAAGGTCTTTTCAATGCGGTTTAGGTGGGCAAAAATCTCCTTGTCCTTCATACCTCGAATCCGCACTATCAGCAGAAATTCTCTTGCCGTGGCGGTTAAGGCTTGAATTTGGTCAAGGTGCTTCATATCCTGCTCCAACAATTTCCGTACAGCTTGATTTTCTTCCTTTTGGGATAATGCTTTGAGGTGATTTTTGTTTTCCTCAAAGCTCTCACGGCTGTTTACGCAGAGTATCTCGATCTCCGTCAAGCCTTTGAGGACGCTCATCAACGAGTAGAATTTTGCTGACAAACTCGCCTCGGACATCACCGAAATATTGCTCGGTTTGATACTGAAAAAGACCGCCTCATTGGAAGCGGTCTTGAGTGAATATTCGGTTATTCCTTCTATTCCGAGAAGTTGTCGGGTACTCTGATTTTGCTGTGTTTGCTGTTTTTTCTTCACTTTAACCTCCACCTATATTCCTGTGGCTCGATAAAAAAGTATCTCGCCGCATATTTTATAAAATCCAAAATGCTCACATCTTCATGCCTTATTGCCAAAAAAGCATATACCAAAGTGACAATGACAGGCAAAGAAAATCCCGTCTGCGACAGCATA
>CAYMFX010000309.1:0-1689 GCA_964389845.1 uncultured Ruminiclostridium sp. | reverse complement strand
CAATAGGAGGTACCACCATGGAAAGAAAATACTACCCAATCAATGAAAAAACTGCAAGAGTTGCAAAGGAAATGAACAGCTTCACCCCCTACAAAGAAGACGAAGCAAATGCAACCTATTAAAGCAGTAAAAGATTGATTTTACATAATACAGGGCGGCGAGCAGGTACAAAAAGCACTTGCAAGCCAAAAGCCGCCGCCCCACATATACCCTTAACGGTGCATGAGCCGCACTGGGAAACTTTAAAAGCTCTTTGAAAAAAGTCACATTATTTTTTAAGTGGACAAATTTTTAAAAAATGATATTATAGCAGCAGAACGAGGACAAGTTTAACCCTTTTCAATTTCCTTTTGTATAATTTCATACACAAAAGAATTTAAGGATTTACCCTTACTTTTTGCAAAGTCCTGTATAATTTGCTTTTGTCCTTTGGGGACACGGATTTTAAATTCGTCGACTTTTTCTTTCAAGTATTTATCTTTTGTTTCTCTATATTTATCCATTGTATAGTCTCCGTTCTGGGTTCAGAAATATATACAAAAATGGGTACAGAAATTTGTATAAATAGCGAATTGATTTCTGGGTTCAGAAATGCTATAATAAGTATAGTAAAGGGGAAAGGAAAAATCCAAAGCCTTTAAAAATAATTTTAACACAAGCAATTAAAAAAGTCAAGAAAAATCAAATCATAAAACAGGAGGATAATAATGTTAAATATTGATATGGAGCAGATGAGAAAAGATATTGAAGAAATCAACAGAATTAACACTAAACCCGAGGAAATAAAAACGGAGGATAAATGATGAAAACAATTTATCAGATAAGGCAAGCACTTGCAAGAGAGCCGCCGTAGCCATAAATTAAGAAAAAAATCAAATTATATCATATTTTATTTATTTGTGGTTTTTTGTCAATCTTTTCCACGCCGGGCAATAAAGATTGATACTGGTAACGCAGCTTAAACTCCTCAAAAGTTTAAAAGGTTACAAGCCCTTAAGAATGCAGAGTAACGGGAAAACGGTTAAAAAGTCTAATCAAGTATTGAATATCTATTGGCAGCATGGAACACCATGACGAATAGAACCAATTAAGCAATACTTACGATTGAAACCAAAAGCCGCAATACCAATAGCAAAACCCTTTTACAATTGAATAGCATCTCCCGTTTAACGGTGTAACAACGGGAGTAGTACAAGCGAAAACGGAGCAAAGGGAAAGGCAGGCAAGAATAAACAAATTTCTTTAAACCTTTGTTGAAAATATCCGAGGAACACGCCGGAACAATCCGAGACTTATAGTTATGGTTTATCCATGCTTGAAACCGATGCGGGTAGTAACCTTAAGGGAAAGTCAAAATTGTAAACCCTTTACTTTATGGAAGGTAACAAAACATAAAGGGCAATAGCAGCAACGCCAAGAGCTGCCACCAATCAAAAAACAAACAATAAAAGGAAGTGAAACAAATAAAGCGTTATAGCGGCGATATTATAACGGCTGAAACAGTGGAAAAATGGATTGACGATGCAGAAATGATTATTGAAAACGCAATAAGCAAATCAATATATTATCATGAATGTATGGACGATCTGGGCGGCGTAGAATTTTCGCAAGACAATATTAAAGTCGGTTATATTGTCAATATTGAAAGATGGGGAAAATGCCGTGTAATAGGTGTAGGAAAAATAAATA
>CAYMFX010000308.1:0-1698 GCA_964389845.1 uncultured Ruminiclostridium sp. | reverse complement strand
TGTATAGGGAGAGGAGTTGGGGTTCCAGTTGTTGCACTCGATGTTGTGTCCAAAACCTCCGTCTTCGTTTTGGTAGCTGGACAGAACCAACAGAAAATCATCACAGCTGCCATTTTCAAAAAGGAATTTCCATTTTGTATAGTCAAGGGATCTCGCATTGCGATGAACTAACTTTCTTAATCTTAAAAATTCATAAAGAGATATTTTTTCAATGTCATAGCCTCAACTTTCTTTTCACTTTTCGATTTTGTGCGCCTCAGCGCACATGGAATCAAATGTTGGAACAATACGCTTGTGCTTTTTGTAACAATGTAAAATTTTTTTAGAAAAGAACAAAAATTTAAACGACAACCTTCTGCCGAAAATTGTCGTTTTCTTGGCGGAGAACAAGGGATTCGAATATCATAAAAAGGCAGACAGCAAGCGACATTAACGGTTATAAACTGCCTTTCATGTTGCATAACCTTGACATCTGCAATCTTAACATATTTGAATAAGATTCCATAGCAGAAGGAAAGATATGCTGATATACTTTTTCTATCATCTCGGTGGAGCTGTGCCCCATCAGCTCCGCAATATACTTTTGAGGAATGCCCAGCAAAATACACTTGCTTGCATAATGGTGACGGAGGGCGTGAAAAGTAAGATTCTTATCAAGATTGTTCCTATCTCGAAACTTTGTGAAGCTGTTGCAGATGAGAGAGGTTTTCTTATTGCATATTCTGCCGTTATTGGCTGCGTTCGCTACATAAAGCTTTAATATGTATTTTCATTTTGATTCCCTCTTTTCTTCAATGCCGTTTTTGCAAGCCGACAATATAAGTTATCAGCTTGCAAAGGCGGCATTAACCGCCTTTTGACTTATGCGCCCATAATCATACCACGAAGGAAGCTTATACCCTTGCGGAAAGCAAGGCAGCCGACCACAACGGGAAGCAAGATAGGAAGCAAATCAGTCATCTGCGTGAGAATCTGATTAAACATTGCGCCGTTTACGCTATCAGCAATTGAGGGAGCAGTAAAAGCGGTACCCGTTTCACTTTCTGCGCTGGCAGATACGGACATCAGAGCGGGAGCAGCTGCCGCAACACCTGCGGTAATTGCGTACTTCTTGTTTTTTGCCTTTGCAATAAAAGCGTTTAAGTTTTCTTTAAAGTTATGCTTTTTCATTGTTTTTATCCTTTCATTTAAATTTTTTCACCCTTGCAAGGCTTGTATTATAAGACGGTCATACACCGCCAAATAACCATTTAGAAAGAAAAGTCCAGAGAAATTTTATTACAGTACCCACAGCAAGAAATGCGATTATTATCCACAAACAATTGTGAATAGCCTGTTCGCCCTCGATAATGGTATCAAGGCGATTTATTATATCTGAGTTATAATCGCTTGAAGTTTCCGTTGAAGGACCGTTTTCGGCAATTTCTAAGCCTGAATTAAGAATTTCATTAACGTCCATAGTTTAAGCCCCTTTTTTGGAAGCAGCGGGAGCAGGAACGGACATAATAGAATCAACATTTTGCTTGTCATCGAATGAGATATTGAAGTCCTGTCCGACCATTGAAAGCAAGTCATCGTCTGTTATTGCTGTCCCGAAGATTGAACAAACAATATCGACGTCGTTTTTAATTTTGACTTCAACAGGGATTTTGCCCGAACCAAAGGAATTATTTTCCTTTTTATAAGTGTTGGGCTTAA
>CAYMFX010000307.1:0-1700 GCA_964389845.1 uncultured Ruminiclostridium sp. | reverse complement strand
TGAAAACCGGTGATCCCGCAAGGGACCGTGGGTTCGAATCCCACCTTCTCCGCCAACCCGCAAGCCGGGCAGCTGATACACAAAAATAATGTAAGGAGCAGCTGACAGGTGAAAAATTAGCAATATAATTCATATTCGGCACTTTGGAGAATTACCCAAGTGGTGAAGGGGCTCCCCTGCTAAGGGAGTAGGTCGGGAAACCGGCGCGAGGGTTCGAATCCCTTGTTCTCCGCCAGAACGAAAAACCGTATTACATTGGAAAAAGCCTTTGTAATGCGGTTTTTCTCTATACCTTAAGCGATTTACAATCCTTCTGCAGCCTTAAAATACCCCTGAAATATCCGTTTGTGCAACACGAAATGCAACTCGCTTTCGCTCGGTTCCTGCTTGGTTCCCTTCCAAAAAAATTTTATTTTCTGCTTGCCCTTGCGAGGTTCTGAAAAATTTGTTATAATGGTTTGCCGACGGGAATCTATATTTAAATTTTGCCTTGCCCCGTCGGCACCAACAAGGCAACAAATTTTTCAGGTTCTTGCAAGGGTGCGAAGCACAGAAAATAAAAATTTTTTGGCGGAACCGTTTCATCGGAGCAGTACACCAACACTTGCCCCCGAGGTCGCCGCCTGCGTAAGGCAAAATGAACAGCATAAAAATTACCGTGTGCTTATTGCGTACACGGTAATTTGCTTTATTGCGCTAAAGTTTTAAGCTGCTGGTTTGCGTCTTAGGAATGACCGTTTAGTAATACGGTCATTATCTCGTCATTAACAAGCTTCTGTTTAAAGCCTGTTATAAATTAATACCGTGTGCTGTTTCTGTACATGGTATTTTAGTTTATATTGTTTTGTTTTCTCCATTACGTCAACTTATTATATACTTTTGCGAAGTATAAATTAAACCGCCGCAGAAAATCACTAGCAAAATTTGGCATGGACTTTAATTTTCAAGTTCATATATGTAACTATAATCGTCGCATTCGATTTCACCTTCAAACATGTCATGATAGAAAAATTCGTTATTTTTTTTGCATATGTTATTTTCTTCATCATAGTACATACAGCTCTCACAGTCGCACGGATCAGGAAAGTAATTATCTTTACTTACTTTTTTCTTTATTCCGCTTCTTCTTATCTTTTCTTCTTCAGAAAGTTCTATTTCCTTGTTATTATTGAAACTTATTGTTATTTTTTCCTCTTTATAAAATACTGCATTTCTTTCAAATTCATTTACATCTTTTTTTATTATCTTTGGTTTCATTTTTTACTCCTTTATTTTTACAATGTTTTTTCCATCGCCTTTTTGGCTTATGTTATATTTTGTATTGTATCTCTCCTCTGAATATCCTATTCCTCTCTTATCATTTGTTAATCCCGCTATATAGTCTATTGATACTTTATAAAATTTAGCAAGATTTATTATTACATCAAGTGGTGGCTCTCTTTCACCTTTTTCATATCTAATGTAAGTATTCTTAGAAATATAGGCAATTTTTGCACATTGAACTTGTGTTAAGTCTTTATCTTCTCTTAAATCTTTTAGTCTCTGATAGATTTTCACATCATTATCCTCCTAAAAAAAATTATACAAAATACTCCATTTGGGGTTGACAAATTACTCCGAATGGGGTATTATAATTATATACCCCGTTTGGGGTACTCCAAAGGAAGCCCGCCCTCCTTCCGAGAAAACCAAGGGCAGAA
>CAYMFX010000306.1:0-1729 GCA_964389845.1 uncultured Ruminiclostridium sp. | reverse complement strand
TACCGCCCTCCCGCTCCTGCATAAGCGCACCGACTTTTTCACGGTCAAGCAGATCGTAAAGTTCATACGGAATTTCGTCAAGCTCTTCGAGAAAATCATTGTCAATCACGATTTCTCCGTATTCCTCCACATTTTCGCAAGGATAAACGGGAACAGTTTCCAACCCGTAAGTACGGTTTATCGCCTCACAGATATTTTCGGGCAGCTCGGATATTAAGGCTCGATAAGCGCATATCTGCGTTTGATCCTTACCGATTTCTTCTATCCTTTTCGCCAAAAAATTAATCTCGGCAAAGTCGGCATTCTCCGCAAACGCTGCACCGTTAAGTTCGGGTATCTCTCTACAATTCCCGATTTTAAACTTAGCATCGCCAACCGAATCTATCAATTTTAAGATCCGATTTTGTTCGGTTTCACTGACGGGAAGGTCTATATAATCGGACCATTCCCGGCTGTCCATTGATATTTCAAACCCCATATTTTATCCTTTCACATTTTTATTTTGTCAGGTACAAATAAACATTTTGTATAGCGGTTTTCTGATTTTCCGTGACCGTGTACTGCGGAAATTTTTCAGAAATATTTTGCAGGGCTTCATCAATCGCCGTATCCAGTTCCACAAGCCAATCCCGCATATTTTCAATCGCATCACGCTGCTCATCGTTGAAATCCTGTGATATTGAAACGCCTTTAAAACTATAATCTAACAGGTTTTGATTAGCGTTTTCTGTTCCCGAAACCAATGCGCATATTATAAGAATTACGATAATTATCGGCATTAAAATTGCGGCAATTAGCACTGCTAAAACGTTTCTCCCTTTTTTGCTTGTTGCGGCTGTGGCAACTGCTTTTAGGACTACAACAGGTACCGCCATATTATCTTCCACCTGCCTTTCCGAACAGCTCAGCCTTATAAGGCGGCGCAATCACGCAAAGGCAGTACCTTTCATTTCCGCATTTATACAAACACATTCCACGGTGAGGGTACTGAATTATTTTGTACTCCAAGGGTTCAAGCTGCAAAGCGTCCATATAAAAGGTACTGTCCACCGTTCCTGCATTAAAAAGAAACTGGTGCGTAGGAATGGCAAACAGCGGCTTTGTAAGCTCTCGAACACTTTCTACGAGAAAATCCTCGATATTTTGGCTTGCCAAGATAACCGCCGATTCCTTTTTACGAACACGTTTCATGAAGTTTCGCACATACTCAACCGCCGTCAAATTATTCAGCATTAAATAGAATTCATCTATGCTTGCAACCGTGTTTCCTTTAGTGAGAAGCTGCTCCGACATATACGAGAGAACGTTGAACAGCAGAGCGTTTCGTATATTTTTACTTGCCTGCAAAAGTCCCTTTACACCAAATGTCACGAAATTATCATCGGTAATATTGGTGTGTCCGTCAAAAAATTTACTTTCTGCTCCTTTGCAAAGCGAGTGCAAACCAAGGCAAATATTTTGCAGAGTTTCGGCGGTATAAAGGTTCTTTTGCTTGGAATTATACCCCTGATATTCCGTTTCAAGGAGTGCGTAAAAATCCGAAAGAATGGGGTAATCGGCAGGCTTCAAAGTGCTCCAATCGGTGTCATCGCTGATGTTAAAATTATCGTACAGCTTTATCAAAAGCAGTTCTATGGTGTCAATTTCACGATCGGTAAAATCCTTGTATGTGCGGAAAAAATCACGCAGAAAACTGATATGCTGAGATAACTTTGTTTTACATTTAAAC
>CAYMFX010000305.1:0-1739 GCA_964389845.1 uncultured Ruminiclostridium sp. | reverse complement strand
TGGTCAATCGATCATTCCCACAAATCTGTAGTAAATGTCAACCTCTTGCGTTCGGTTTCCGCTGTCATCCCTTACTCCCTCATGAACTACTATTTTTTCAATCAGCTCATTCAGAAGCGGCGCGGTAAGTTCCGTAAGGTCGGTATACTTTCGTATCAGTTTTACCCAGTGTTCAGCGCCCTGCTTGTCCTGTTCGGAGCTTTCCAGCTTGCTCCGAAGCGCTGTAAGCTGTTCTTCAAGTTTGATCTGCTCCTGCTGATATTTTTCCGAAAGCATAGTAAAATTTCGCTCGGTGACGGTTCCGTTGGCTCTGTCCTCATACATTTTCACGAACAAATTGTCAAGCTCTTTAAGGCGTTTCTCCGCTCTTGTGAGTTCTTTTTTTGCGTGAGCGATCTCCGAATTCCGATGCTTATTATCGCTTTTTTGGAGACGTTCAAGCAGCTTGTTTTCGTCCGTGTGCGCTTGCTTGATCCAGTAACGAAGCCTTTCAAGCACGACCGCGTAAAGAACCTTGTACTGTATATAATGTATGGAGCATTTTTCTTTGCCGTAGGTACTGTATGTGCCGCACATAAAATGCTTGTCCACATTTGCCTTTGCTCCCCTGTTATTCATCAGCCTTAATCCTCTGCCACAGTCGGCGCACTTGACAAGTCCCGCAAATATACCCGTTTCACCGTTCTTTGAGGGGCGCTTTCGACTGTCGATATGCGCCTGTGCCTGATCCCACAGCTCTTGCGAAATTATCGGCTCATGAGTCCCCTCGATCCGCAGCCATTCCTCCTCCGGTTTTCTCTGCAGCTTTTTGTTCTTGAAGGATATCGTGGACTGCTTGTAATGTATGCTGTTGCCGATATATACTTCGTTTTTCAGCAAATTTTTGACTTGGGATACTATCCAGGCATACCGCTTGCTTTCGGGCTGTTCCTCAACAATATGAGCGAACCTTCCGTATTTTTGATAATTTATCCACGCGGGCGTAGGTATCTGTTCCTCGCTGAGAGTTTTGCAGATTTTTGCGGCTCCCATACCATGTGCGGCAAGGTCAAATATTTTCTCAACGATCCACCTCGTGTCCTCATCGGGTATCAATTTGCCTTTGATCTCGGGATGCTTTTTGTATCCTATTGGCGGTATATTGCACATATGCGCTCCGTCACGGAATCGGGCATTTAACGCCGCTTTGACCTTTTTGCTGGTCTGCCGGGCGTGCATCTCATTCAGAATATTCAAGAACGGCGCGATCTCGCTTTCACCCTTTTCGGTGTCCACTCCGTCATTCAATGCTATATAGCGAACGCCCTTTGAGGGGAAATAAATCTCGGTGTACTGACCCGTTAGGATATAATTTCTGCCGAGCCTTGACAGGTCTTTCGTGATCACGCAGTTGATTTTCCCGTCCTCGATATCGTCGATCATGCGCTGAAAACTCGGTCTGTCGAAATTTGTGCCCGTCCAGCCGTCGTCAACATACTCGCCGACAATTCTCATTTTCTGCTCCTTGCAATATTGAGTGAGCATTGTTCGCTGCGTGGATATGCTGCCGCTCTCGCCTTTCAGTTCATCGTCACGGCTGAGCCTTAAATAGAGTGCTGTGTTATATTGTTGTTTCATTAAATTAACCTCCCGTCTGTGAAACAACCCGCATTACAACACATTGCTTACATTCACATTATACCGTAATGCGGGCGTAATGTCCAGCGGTTTTTGAAAAAATTATCCTGCCGTTTCGACGC
>CAYMFX010000304.1:0-1747 GCA_964389845.1 uncultured Ruminiclostridium sp. | reverse complement strand
TCGGGAAAAGCAGTGACCGAGGGACAAAGAAAATATCTTTCCACGCTCTGGAACACCTACGCATTTTTTGTGCTGTACGCTAATATAGATAATTTTGACGCAGGAAAGTATAATTTAGATACTGATAAGCTGTGCGTTATGGACAGGTGGCTTTTGTCGAGACTTAACACTCTTGTAAAGACGGTAGACGAAAATCTCGGTCAGTACCGTATTCCCGAAGCGGCAAAGGCGCTGCAGGATTTTGTTGACGAAATGTCAAACTGGTATGTAAGAAGAAACCGTGAGCGCTTCTGGCAAAAGGAGCTTAATCAGGACAAGATAAACGCTTATATGACCCTTTATAAGGCATTGGTAACGGTGGCGGGACTTACCGCTCCTATGACGCCCTTTATTGCGGAGGACATTTACCGCAACCTTGTCTGCATGGGCGACAAAACCGCTCCCGTCAGCATTCACCTTTGCAGCTATCCAATCTGTGACGAGTCTCTTATCGACGCCGACCTTGAAGCTAATATGGAAACGGTTTTGAAGATTAAGACCTTAGGTCTTGCCGCAAGAAACAATGCCGCTATCAAGAGCCGTCAGCCCCTTTCCGAGGTGCTTGTACAATCGGAAAATAAGCTTGACGACAGCTTTGCGGAAATTGTGAAGCAGGAGCTTAACGTAAAGAAGCTTACCTTTGTGGAGGACACCTCCGAGTATACGGTATACAGCTTTAAGCCCCAGTTAAAATTATTGGGCGCAAAGTACGGCAAACAGCTTAACGAGGTCAGAACGGCGCTTTCGGAGTTAGACGGCGCTAAGGCAATGTCAGAGCTTAAGAATAACGGTGTGATGACGGTTACTCTTTCTACGGGTGAAATAAAGCTTACCGAGGAGGAAGTGTTAATCAGTGTTTCTCAGAAGGAGGGCTATGCCGTTGAAACCGAGGGCGGAATAAACGTAGTGCTGAACACTCAGCTTACCGAGGAGCTGATAGAAGAGGGCTTTGTCCGCGAGATAATCAGCAAGATTCAGACCATGCGCAAGGACGCAGGCTTTGAGGTTATGGACAACATTAACGTTTACTGCTCGGGCAATGCCAAATTAAAGGAAATTATCACAAGAGGAAAGGACGAAATAGCCGAAAATACTCTCACCCGTGAATTTATTTTCGACAAGACAGAGGGATATTCCGCAGAGTGGGATATTAACGGCGAAAAGGCAACCTTCGGAGTAGAGAAAATCGAAAGCTGAGGCGCATATGGCAAATTTTACCCGTAATGCAATCAAGCAATCCTTTATAAAGCTTCTTAACGGGCGCCCCGTAAATCAGATAACCGTAAAGGACATTGTGGAGGACTGCGGCATTAACCGAAACTCATTTTATTACCACTTTTCCGACCTTCCCGCCCTTGCGGAGGAGATAATAACCGATGAAGCGGACAGAATAATTTCCGAATATGCTTCTATTGATTCGATTTCAGACGGATTTGAAGCGGCAATAGGATTTATTTTTGAAAACAAGAAAGCGGTATATCATCTGTACAACTCGGCGGGAAGGGATATGGTTATACAGTATCTGATGAAAATCTGCGGACATATTGTTACCGTTTACTTTGATACCGTCTTTCCCGATTCTCCCGTTAAGGAGGGGGACAAACAGCTGATGATTATGTTTTATAAGTGCGAGCTGTTCGGTTCGGTGATAGAATGGCTCAATACGGGAATGAAGCTTGATATTTGCGGTGCTTTTAAAAGACTTTGC
>CAYMFX010000303.1:0-1756 GCA_964389845.1 uncultured Ruminiclostridium sp. | reverse complement strand
ATTTCTGTTCCCTGCCCGACGATTTATGCGAAAAGTATGTCCGTGAATTTGCTCAGCCGCACGAGATTACACAGGACGAGGTGGAGCAGGATATGAGTATGACATTTATTTGTTTTTGAGAGGTGAGGACTATGAAAAATACGGTTACAATTGCGCTTGACGACAAAAAAGTGCTTGCTCTGAAAATGTATTTGGAGCAGAAAAACACCTCCCTTGAGGAAGAAGTTTCCAAATTTGCAGAGCAGCTCTACGCTAAATCCGTGCCGCAGAATGTGCGGGATTTTATTGAAATGGAGGCAAAGCAGCAGAGTACAGCAAAACCGAAAAACATTGTTGTGAAGCCAACCGACAACGCTTGACCGATTTGTTGGCGGCTGTGTGACAGCGTGTGCGATTTTGGTGCGGAGGTAGGGTAGTTTTACCTCTGTGCCGTTTGGGAGCAAATTTGGGCGGTTTTGGAGGTGGTTTCAAAATGGAGGGTTGACAGGGGTAGGAGCGGTTGGAAAGTATGAATTTGATGCAAGTTAAAGTCGGGTGAACCCGACAGTTACAGCGGCGGGCAAAGCCCACCGCAGTTGAGCGGTTTGTTGGATTTTAAAGAAAGGCATTTGGGTGGCTGTAAAGACAGATTGCCAAGGTTTTAGGTGAACCCGTAGAGCCTTTCCGCAAGCCGTTTAGCCAAACGATAGGTGGCTGAAAGGAGTTTTATGGAGCATGAAACCAAGATAAGAATCCCTTTGTGGATATACCCTTCCACCGAGGAAGGAGTAAAAAATTTTTATGAATCGGATAACTGTAAATCACCCAGTGAATTCATTGAAAAGGCTGTGAATTTTTATATCGGCTTTTTGAAGTCCGAGGATAACGTAAATTATTTGTCTCCGAGGATTACCTCTTCGGTAGACGCTGTTGTACATGGCGCAGAGCAGCGGATCAATCGAAACCTTTTCAAAATAGCGGTAGAGCTTGGCAAACTCGCTCACGCACTTGCCGCCGCAAATGATGTGAACGAAGATACTATGCAGGAGCTTCACGCTATGTGCGTTGATGAAGTTCGTCATATCAACGGGTTTATAAATTTTGAAAGTGCCGTGGAATTTCAAAAGGAATTAAATTGAAAGAGGATTTACTTTTCATTTTCATTCTGAATGCAAGCAACATATCTTGTTGCATATCTGCGTTCCATAATTTCATTCCCGGTTTTTGTAAATCGAAGCTTTATTGTTTCCTTATGCTTGCGTCCCCAACGTTTGTAATATGTAAAAGATTCTTTCAAATGTGCGGTACGTGCATAAGCCTACATCTGCGAAAGAATAAAGTTAAGCTTGTGAAGCCCTGCTTTGCATACCCGTTCCAAATAATCCACTTTACCAAATCTCCATTTTTCATAATCATCTTTTGAAAGATATTTTAAATCCATGAGAACTTGTTCAGTGCTTGCGTACCCTGTTTTCTTTATTTGCTGGTACATAGAATTGTGTACAGCGAAAATAATTTCTTGATTATTCATAGCTATTTCTTTCAATATTAAAATTTTTTATGAGAAAATTATATCATACTGGATTCAAAAAATCAAGAAAGGATTAACTAATGCCAAAAATAATTGTCACAAGCCGTTACATCAAACCAAAGACTCATAAAAAATTCGGGAACTATATCAAATACATAGCAACCCGTGAGGGCGTAGAAAAGCCTATGCTTAAACAAGAAAACAATCAGGAACTTGACCGAGAAATCTTTATGAATTATCTTGATT
>CAYMFX010000302.1:0-1763 GCA_964389845.1 uncultured Ruminiclostridium sp. | reverse complement strand
AACGAAGTTCCCGCACCCTTGCCGTAGGCAAGGGTAATTAAAAAATGTATTTTTTTAATTAAGAAATAGTATTATTCCTCAAATATTTTCATATCCAAGGGAAGCTCGCATTTAAACTCCATAAATTCCCTTTTAACGGGGTGGAAAAGCTTAATATAAGAGCAGTGCAATGCCTGTCTGTTTATTCGTTCGGTGCTGCCGCCGTACATTTCGTCTCCCAAAAGCGGATGACCTATGTGTGCCATATGAACCCTTATCTGATGAGTTCTTCCCGTTTCAAGAGAAAGCTCAAGCAAGCTTCCGCCGTTAAACCTTCCTATGGCTTTATAATGAGTAACCGCCCTCTGCCCATTGGGAGTTACGGTTCGTTTTATTACGCTGTCGCTTTCTCTTGCTATGGGGGCATTGACAGTGCCTTCATTATCGGTGCTGCCCTCAACTGCCGCAATGTAAAGCTTTTGGGGGCGGTTTCCGCACATTATTGCCGCCGAAAGCTTATTAAGCGCAATCACGCACAGTCCCGATGTGTTTTTGTCAAGTCGGGTGACTGCTCTGTATGAGCAATTGGGGTATAAATGAGCAAAGTGATTTGCAAGAGTGTCGGTGTAGTGCCCTATGCTCTGATGTATGGGCAATAGCGGCGGCTTGTTCACCACCGCTATGTCCTCGTCGCCGTAGATTAATTCTACGTTATCTATAAGCCTTGGAACTGCCGTCGGTTTTTCATCGGGGAAAATTATTTTGAATTTATCCCCTTCCTTCACCGATTCAACAGTAGGAGCGGTACTGCCGTTTATCAGCAGTCCGCCCCTTTTTAATTGCTTTATTATATCCGAGGAACAGCCCAAATGTCTTAATACCGCCGATGCGGGTTTTCCCTCAAAGCTTTTGTCGGCGGTAAAGGTAAAAACTCTCACGGCTTTAATAATTCCTTTTCATTGTCGTTATCAAATTTATGAGTATTAAACTCAAACCAGAAGGTGCTTCCTTGTCCCACCGTGCTGTCGCAGCCGTATTTGAAGCCGTGGCTGTTAAAAACGCCCTTTACAATGGAGAGACCCAAGCCTGTGCCTTTAACGGCTCTTTTGTGATTTTCGGAACGGTCGATTTTGTAATACCTGTCCCAGATGTAGGGAAGCTGTTCGGCGGGAATGCCCACCCCCTTGTCCGACACCTCGAATCTTGCGGTATTGTCATTTAAGCGGTACAGGCGAACCGTTACCGTCAAATCCTCGCCCATATAGTTTATAGCATTGTTTACAAGGTTGTACACTACCTGTTCAATCTTCTGCTGATCTGCATTCAGAAAAATGCCGTCCTCTGCTTCAAGATTCACCTGATAGTCCTTGGCGTCGTCAAGGAGCGAAAACCTGTTTATTATTTCCCTTAAATGCTCCGAAAAATCAAATACGGAATAATTGATAGGCATAACTCCGCTTTCGAGCTTTGAAAGATTCAATATATCGGTTACAAGCAAGGTGAGCCTGTCCGTCTCATCAATAATTACCTGTAAATGCTTTTCCCTTTTTTCCGGATTGTTGCCCGACAGATCCCTTATCATTTCCGCATAAGCCTTAATCATTGTCAAGGGCGTTCTCAGGTCGTGAGAGACATTTGCCATAATGTCGCGGCGCAGGGTCTCGGTTTTGGCGATTTCCTTTGACGCAGCGTTAAGATTTTCGGTAAGATTTGCGATCTCGTCGTATTCGGTGGCTCTTACCGTCATATTAAATTCGCCGGTGATAAGCTTGTTGGCATTTCTT
>CAYMFX010000301.1:0-1801 GCA_964389845.1 uncultured Ruminiclostridium sp. | reverse complement strand
TTTGAAGTTTTCCACAGTTTCAACACCTTGGTGTTTTTTGGATTTTGCTTGTCAAATTTTTGGATTTTGCGTGTCAGACAACAATTTCAAAAAGTTAAAATTTTATTTTTTGGCATTGCTGTTGCCAATCAAACCCCTATTTTACCTCCAATCCACGTCCAGAAATTAAAGGATTTCTTATTGCTTACAGCAGTCCGCATTGTCCCGGCGTCCGTATATCCGTAACCTCTGACAGTCAAAATATCGTCGCATAAATCACTATTTATTTTTCCGATAAGAATCTGATCTCTGGGATAAACAACCTTATATGTGGTATGGAACGTCCAAAAATCAAAGCTGCTTCCATTGCTTAGTGCCGTCCATATATAGCCCGCATCCCATTTTCCAAAACCGCCTCTGACAACCAAGTCAGTTTTACCGTCTCCGTTAATATCCGCCGGCATAACCTCGTCCGTTTCAGACACCACCTTCGCCCCGCTATGCCACGTCCAGAAATTAAACCCGTTTACGTTACTCAGCGCTATCCATATATACCCCGTATCCCATGCGTTAAGTCCCGTTTGAACGATTAAATCCGCACGTCCGTCATTGTTTACATCCTCGACCCATACCTTGTCGTCAACATTCTTCAATCTCTGTATCAATGTTTTGTTCGACCAGAATGTAAATTTTTTCCCATCGCTTAACGCAATGTATATACACCCTGCGTCACCCTTTGAAAAATCTCCCTCGCAAACAATATCGTCCTTTTTATCCCCGTTTACATCTCCTACCCAAAGTCTGTCGCCCTGATTTACAATTTTGCTCGATGATTCATACGACCAGAAGGTGAAACCGTTGCCATAGCTGAGTGCGGTATACATTTTGCCTTCGTCATGCTGAGTGACCGCTCCCCTGCAAATAATGTCCTGTTTTCCGTTTCCGTCCACATCTCCAAATAAGATTTCGTCATACGGACTTACTACTCTCCCATTCGAATTATACGTCCAAATATCAAATTTGGTTTTGAGGCTTAAAGCAACATAAATATAGCCTGTATCCCACTGACCCTCGCCTACACGACAAACCAAATCGTCCATTCCGTCTCCGTTAATATCCTCTAACCATATATCGTCGTTATAATTCACATTCTTTCTGGTTGAAACACAAACTGCGCTTTTATATCCCGACGAGGAATTTGCAAACTGAATATATACATATCCGTGCTTTATGCTGTTATGCTTTCCTATGCTGACAATATCGTCCCTGCCGTCGCCGTCTACATCGCCCATAATCGCCTTGGCGGGGGGAGATATTTTACAAACTTCATAAACTGCCTTATAAATATTCAATATCCTTGAAGTCGCTACTTTATCTTTTAAAGCCGAATTATATGTACCCGTCTTAAGAATAATTTCCTTTAATGTGGCTGCGTCAAGGTCGGGTCTGTAGCTTAGCATTAGTGCGGCTGTGGCTGAAACAAATGGAGCGGCTTGTGATGTCCCTGAAAGTCTTTCATAAGTATTCCCTTTATAAGTACTTTTTATAAAATTCTTTCTATAATAAATAATAGTTTTTATTTTTATTTAGCATAATGAATTTGTAAAAATATATTAATGCAAAATTTACTAACCAAATAGCAGGTATCATATAAACCATAAATATAGAAGCAGTTCCAAATACATAACCGCTTAAAATAGTTGAAATGCTTGGCATAGTTACAATACCAATTATCTTTTTCCATCCTTTTACATTAAGTGCTGAAATGATTAATGCAGTATTTACAACAGAACCAACAATTATTTGTGAGTTATTTGTAATT
>CAYMFX010000300.1:0-1802 GCA_964389845.1 uncultured Ruminiclostridium sp. | reverse complement strand
AGGAGGACGCTACCATGGCAGTAGTATCAATGAAGCAGCTTCTTGAAGCAGGTGTTCACTTCGGACATCAGACAAGACGCTGGAACCCTAAAATGGCACCTTACATTTTCACAGAAAGAAACGGTATCTACATCATCGATTTGCAGAAGACCGTAAAGAAGCTTGACGATGCATATATGTTTATTCGTCAGGTAACCGAGGAGGGCGGCGAGGTTCTTTTCGTAGGAACAAAGAAGCAGGCTTCCGACAGCATTATGGAAGAAGCAGAAAGAGCGGGCGCTCACTTTGTTAATGCAAGATGGCTCGGCGGTATGATGACCAACTTCACCACCATTCAGAAGAGAATCAAGAGACTTGAACAGCTTCAGGAAATGGCTAAGGACGGCACATTTGACTTGCTTCCCAAGAAGGAAGTAAGCAAGATGAACCTTGAAATCGAAAAGCTTGAAAAGTTCCTCGGCGGTATCAAGAATATGCAGAAGCTTCCCGCCGCATTGTTTATCGTTGACCCCCGCAAGGAGAGAATTGCCGTTGCGGAAGCTCAGAAGTTAGGTATTCCTATCGTTGCAATTGTCGACACCAACTGCGATCCCGATGAAATCGACTACGTTATCCCCGGAAACGACGACGCTATCCGTGCGGTAAAGCTTATTGCGGGCGCAATGGCTGACGCTATTATCGAAGGTCGTCAGGGTGAAACTCCCGTTACAGGCGAGGAAGAAGAGGCTGCTGCCGAGACAGCGGCTGAAGAAGCAGAACAGACTGCTGAATAATGATTATAATATTTTTTTGAATAAAGAAGGAGAAACAAAATGGCTATTTCGGCACAGGATGTAAAACAGCTTAAAGAAATGACCAACTGCGGTATGATGGACTGCAAGCGCGCATTGGAGCAAACTAACGGAGATTTTGACGCTGCCGTTAAGTATCTTCGTGAGCAGGGTCTTGCAAAGGCAGCCAAGAAGGCTACCCGTATTGCAGCGGAGGGTCTTGTTTATACTAAGATTGATGAAGGTAAAAAGGTTGGAGCTATTGTAGAAGTAAACAGCGAGACCGACTTTGCTGCTAAGTCTGACAGATTTGTTGAATTTGTAGATATGGTTGCTCAGACCGTTATCGATAACGACGTTGCTGATGTTGACGCACTTTTGGGCGTTAAGATGAGCGGCACCGATGAAACCGTTCAGGACATTCTTACCGAGAGAATTGCAACCATAAGCGAGAATATCAAAATCAGACGCTTTGCAAGACTTGAAGGCAATTTGTTCAGCTATATCCACGACGGCGGCGGAAGCATTATCGGCACGCTTCTTAAGCTTGAAGCCGACGATGTAAACGACGAGGTTGTTAAGCAGTGTGCAAAGGATATTTGTCTCCAGATTGCCGCTTCCGCTCCCCAGTACGTTGCTCAGACCGATGTTCCCGGCAATGTTATTGCGGAAGAGAAGGAAGTTCAGATGAACCTTGCTCTTAAGGAGAACGAGGAAGCCGCTAAGCCTAAGCCTCAGAATGTTATCGAGAAGATTGTCGAGGGCAGAATGAAGAAGTTTGCCGAGGAAATCTGCTTGATGGACGAACCCTATATCAAGAACGATGAAATGACTGTCGCAAAGTATATTGCAAGCCTTGGAAAGAATATCAAGGTTGTACAGTTTGTTCGTTATGAGAAGGGCGAGGGACTTCAGAAGAAGGAAGAGAATTTCGCTGACGAAGTTGCTTCAATGATGAATTAAAAAAAGAAAATAATAAAAAAGTAGCGGCGAAGCCGCCGAAGTTTTTCGCTTCCTTTTGTCACAAAAGGA
>CAYMFX010000299.1:0-1804 GCA_964389845.1 uncultured Ruminiclostridium sp. | reverse complement strand
TTACTATTATAGCATAGTTTAGATGATTTGTCTACTTTTAATTAAAATTTAGTATTAATCCACAAAGAAGCGAGCGAAGCGCCGCTTCGGAGTTAATACTCTACTGAAAAAATTATACCCGTCAAAACCGTATTATGATTTGGTTTTGACGGGTTATCTTTTGAATTAGTTTTTTTACAGCCCTTTTATTGTTTATTATGAAACGATTATTGACCGCAAAGCTCCTTATAAAGCCCGATATACAGCTTAGCGGACTGGTTCCAGCTAAAGTCTGCCTTCATGCCCTTAGTAACCAAAGCGCCCCACTTTTTCTTGTCATTGTAGTACAGATCGGTAGCTCTTCTCACTGCTCCAAGCATATCCAAAGCATTATAAGACTGGAAGGTGAATCCGAGACCGCTTCCGTCAGGCTCGCCGTAATCCCTGATAGAATCCTTCAAGCCGCCGGTGGCTCTTACAATAGGTACTGTGCCGTATCTTAAAGAAATCATCTGAGCCAATCCGCAAGGCTCGCTCTTGCTGGGCATCAAGAACATATCTGCGCCTGCATAAATCTTTTTGGCAAGGTCGGGAATATATCCGCAGGTGAAGCTTACCTTATCGGGATAGCGGTAGTGCATTTCATTAAAGAAGTTCTCGTACTGAGCCTCGCCGGAACCCAAGATAACCACCTTACAGCCGAGGCTTACCATTTCATCAAAGGCATACTTGACCAAATCGAAGCCCTTGTGCTCCACAAGCCGTGAAACGAGACCGATAACAGGTGCGTCGTCGCCGTTGTTAAGTCCCACCTCTTCAAGAAGCTTTTCCTTGCAGATTTTCTTTCCGGCTTTATTTTTAGCGCTGAAGTTAGCGGGAATGTTAGGATCCTTTTCGGGGTTGTACATTTCCTGGTCAATGCCGTTTAGGAAGCCGCAGGTCTTGTAGGTCTTTGTTCTGAGTATTCTGTCAAGTCCGTGAGAGAACCAAGGATCCATTATCTCCTGAGCATAGGTAGGAGAAACGGTAGTCACCTTGTCGGACACCTCGATAGCCGCCTTCATAAAGTTAGCGTCACGGTCGTATTCCATTATGGAAGTATAGCGTTTGGGAATGCCGAGAATTTCTTCCATGGTATCCAGTCCGTAGCGTCCCTGATACTGAATGTTGTGAATGGTAAATACAGTATGTATATTCTGCATATTGTACTGATTGCGGTAGTATAGGTTGTAATAAACGGGAACAAGAGCGCACTGCCAGTCGTTGGCGTTAATGATGTCAGGACGAAGATCGAATTTTTGAATGAGTTCCATTACGGCTCTTGAGAAAAACGCGTATCTTTCGCCGTCATCATAGTAGCCGTAAAGACCGAAATCTCGCTTAAAATAATACTCATTGTCCAAGAAATAGTAAGTAACGCCGTTAAGTTCAGTTCTGAACACGCCGCAATACTGTGTTCTCCAGCCTACCGAAACATAAAAGTTGTCAATGTACTGGATCTTTTCCTTTTGGGCAGGCTTAATGGTGTTGACATAGTAAGGCATTACAACAATACATTCCTGTCCTTCCTCCACCAAAGCCTTAGGAAGAGAACCTGCAACATCCGCAAGTCCGCCGGAGGCAGCAAAGGGCTGTGCTTCACTTGAAACATAAATAATCTTCATAGATGTTAGTCCTTTCATATATTTATAAATGCGCATTATTAGCTGTTCATAGTATAACATACTTTATTAAAAATTACAAGTATATTTTTCTTTGTATTATTTGTATTACCCAAATCCGCAAAACTCAAACATAAAATCAATTGTATTGTAGTCTGATACAA
>CAYMFX010000298.1:0-1815 GCA_964389845.1 uncultured Ruminiclostridium sp. | reverse complement strand
TATTTCTGTCAATCTTAAATCCGCTGTACTTTATAGATGTGCTTGGTGACAGCGGTAAAAGCCTATTGGAAAAGCTTTTGCCAGCGGTGAAACATGAAGATGTTTTAGCGGCTTTGCCTTCTTCATCACGGGAAATATTAGCGGAGCAGCATATTTCATCGCCTGAAACATTTATTAAGAATCGCAGAAGTGAACTGAAAAAGCTTGATGAAAAACTTATAAGCTATCGGGGACAGCAGGAACTGCTCGATTATCAGAGCGATGAGCGTAAAACAAAGCTAAATGAACTTAAAATGGCTGTTGATGATATTTCGAGGAATATGGCGGCGCTTGAAGTAATTCGGGATAATGGTATTGATATGTCTGCGGAAAAAATTAAGCTTGACGAATTACGCCAACAGCGTTCTGAATTATTGGCAGATGCTTCAAGCGGCGGTGACAAAGCCTTGCGTGAGATTATGGACGAGATTAAGGCAACGGAAAAGGTTATAACTGAACACTCGGCAAAGCAGTACAAATCTGATTACACCGCACAAATTGCTGAAGCGGAAGCAAGCTTGAAAGCATTGTACTCTGAACACGCTAAAATGAGCAAGTCACTTGAAAATGCCGTTGTTGGTTATACGTGTCCTACTTGTGCAACTGTTATTACCGAGAAAAATGTCGGTGCCGTCAGGAAAGATATACAGCAAAGAATAACAACTCTTGTTGATGAGGGCAAAGGTGCCAAAGTGAATTTAGCCAATATTATTACCTGTGACAATGAAGCGAGAGAGAAATTTGATAAGCAGAAATCCGAGGCTGTTGAGCAGGAAAATAATAAGCTTATTGAATTAAATCAGCGGTTGCAGGAAATTAATGTCGCTCTTGAAATTGACAAGGAAAGCCTTGGAGATCAGCTTTCTGCGATTGAAGAACAAATCAAGGCGCAGGAAAATCGTATTGCTTACGGTAACTGGACAGAAGAACAAGCAGCACATTACAAAGAGTTGGAGGAAAATCAAAAATACCTTGAAGCGCAAATCAAAGCCTTGAATAATATCAAGGAGCAAGATTATACCAATTTGATTTCTGAAATTGAGGACGAATCTGCACGATTGAAAAGACTGATAAACGAGGCAATTCAGTATATGGCAAAGCGCATTGAGCTTATGTTGGACGGATTGAAAATGAGCAGTACCGAAATTGTGCTTACGGAAATAATCAAAACTACGGGCGAAATTAAGGACTGTTTCCGCTTCTCATATGAGGGGCGGGACTATAAATGTTTATCTCTGTCCGAGAAAGTGCGTGCGGGATTGGACGTGGCTGTACTTATTCAAAAGCTTTCGGGTAGAAATTATCCGATCTTTGTTGATAATGGGGAGAGCATTTGCACCTTTGGCAAGGTTAAGCCGGAGGGGCAGGTTATCATTGCGAGAGTTGTGAACAATCAAGCATTGCAGGTGACATATAAGAACCGAGAGCAGAGAATAGCAGCGTAATTCCTAAAAACGTATAAGATATGGCACTTTGATTTTGGAACGAGTTTTGGAACAAAATACCCCTTAAAATCCATTGTTTTAAGGGGTATTTTTGTTTCATAAAATCTGTTTCAAAAACGATCGTTTTTGGGACAAAAGGAGATGTTATGAAAAATTATATTTTCGGATATGCGAGGGTATCGACCGAAGTGCAGAATTTGGACAGGCAGATTGACGCTTTGAAGAAATATGGCGTTGATGGTATCTATAATGAAAAAATGACGGGTACGAAAAAAGACCGTCCCGAACTTACAAAGCTGCTTGAACGGATAACCAAAGGCGATACGGTGGT
>CAYMFX010000297.1:0-1844 GCA_964389845.1 uncultured Ruminiclostridium sp. | reverse complement strand
GAGGTTTGGGCAGGTAAATGGGGCAACGGACAGCAGCGTTATGATGACCTTACTGCCGCCGGATATGACTATTACGCAATTCAGGACGAAATCAACCGCCGTATTAAAGAGCAGGAGAAGAAATCCGAGTCCAAGATTAAGGTTGGCAGCTCCGTTATGCTTAAGAAGGGGGCTAAGACTTATACAGGCGGTTCGCTTGCTTCTTTCGTGTATAACAGACCGCATACTGTTTCCGAGCTTATCGGGGATAGGGCTGTTATTAACTACGGCGATGTTGTTATTGCAGCTGTAAAGGTTCATGACCTTACGCTTGTATAAAAATATATTTCAAAGATTTAAATGCCGCTCGGTTTTAAAACGGAGCGGCATTTTTTATTGACTTATGTTTAAATTCATGATAAAATAAACATGGAACAGGAGGCATAAAAATGGACGATACTGTAATCAAGATGTATAAAGCGGCTAATTCTCAGAATAACGTTTATCCAAAGGCACTTGCCAATTTTTTATTTAGGGAAATAATTGATGATGTTCACAGCAAATACAATATTCCTCAGGAAGAAATAAAGGAAATGTGCAGAGAAATTGTTAATCGTTCAGCTATGTTTCTTGAAATTCAAAAACACCCGCAGTTGTTGAAGGCGTTTTCGATTGAGGCAATATATGGCATTGAATGGGACGAGCCTCAAATTACCGAGGAATTGAAGGAAAGAATGGAGTTTTACAGGTCAATGGCAAGGGATTTATAACAATTTCTACAAAACACATTTGTATAGATGGAGCTTATTTTAAATACGAAGATGAATAAGATCGTCCTCATACTGTCACTGGGCTTATTAGGGATAGGGTTGTTATTAACTACGGGAATGTGATTATTGCGGCTTTTAAGGTTCATAACCTTACGCTTGTATAAAATAATGTGGTTTTATTACACTTCTATTACACTCTTAATGAAAAAAATTACTTTTGTATTAAGGAATGTATAAGCCCTTTCACGGCGGAAACATGGGTTCGATTCCCGTACGGGTCACCACACGCCAAACCCGCAAATGCTTTCTACATAAGCATTTGCGGGGATTTTATTTTATCGAAAATCGGGCTTGTCCGCTATTTGTCCGCTATTTGAATTTTTTAGCGGACAGGGGTGGTAATGTTTGCAAATACCGCCCACTCGATGACCGTGGACAAATTTGAAAGTCAGCTTATTTCCTGTTTTGCAGAAATCCGAACGCACCATCCATTGCTTCGGAAACTCTCGCCTGAGCGTTTTGGAACATATGGCTGTAAACGTTCAATGTCGTTCCGCTGTTGCAGTGCCCTAAAGCACCGGAAACTGTTGTTACGTCAAGTCCTGCCGAAATGAGTGCCGAGGCTGCGAAGTGGCGGAAGCTGTGGATGCCGTAAAACGGTAGGTTATTCTTTTCGCAAAACTCCTTCAGCCAGCCATACGGCGTTTGATTATTCATTTCCTCACCGTTCCACTTGGTAAAGAGCCTGTCGGTTTCTACCCATTTAGTGCCTAATCTTAGCGCATCGTTGTCCTGTTCCTCTTTGAGTTGTTTAAGCATATCCATTATAAAGGGGGAAATTTTCAGGGTACGCTGTGAACGTTTGGTTTTGGTGGTGTCGGTATAGGTGCCGCGTTCTGCTGTGTAGTTTGAAGTACGGCGAACACTGATAATGTTGTTCTCAAAGTCAATGTCTTTCCATTCAAGCCCTAACATCTCGCTGCGGCGGAATCCGCTGTAAGCTATCAAATAGAAAAAGACTTTGTACTTTAGCGGTTCTCCCATCAGCTTTGTGAGCAAAACTTCCATTTCCTCTTGAGAATAGATCTGCTTTTC
>CAYMFX010000296.1:0-1860 GCA_964389845.1 uncultured Ruminiclostridium sp. | reverse complement strand
TATGCCTGTGACCGATTTCTCTAATCCGAGAAGTTAATCACAGGCTTTTTTTATTGCACAAGGTTGTGACCAAAAAGATTTTTAGATGATTCGAACTCTCAACATACAAAATTTTACCTCGTTTTTTATACATTATTAACAAAGCCTGTGAGCAGAAAAAACTGCTTGCGGGCTTTTTTTATTTCAAAGAAAAAGGAGTAGAACCATGTTATTCATCACCAACCCTCACCTCCGAAAGCTTGAAGCTTTCATGCAAGAAGTGCCCCATTTTCCTCCCAAAGGCGCAAAGGTCGATTTTGACAGTCTTGAGGGCGAAATCCTGCTGTTTGAAATCTTTGACCTTCGGTTTTTGTTTGAAAAACGAGAAAAGTATGTTATAATTATATTGGCAGTCGTTTTCTGCACATTTGACAAGATACAAAAAAACAGCGTTACGGCGGATAGGAGGGTATAATGTTTTCAAAGGAATGGCTTAGTATGCTACTGCAATTTCTTATACTTGTTCCCGGAGCACTGTCCTGCTATCTGCCTGTAAAAAACTTGATGAGGTTCTCCAAAGGGAAAACGCTTGCCCTGTGCTGTTCGGCGGCGGTTTTGTTTTCGTTCGCTGCGGCAAGCGCTGTGACGGTCTGGGACATTGAGCCTAACGCTGTCGGAATGCCTATTTTAGCGGTATCCTTTTTTCTTTACAGGCGGACGATAAAGCTGGATCTGCCCCGTTCTCTGGCAATCTATGTGGGGGTCTGCGCAATAGAGACGTTCCCGGTGCAGTTCGGGACTATCGCCGATATGTATTTTAAATCCGAGGCAGATGGTATGACGCTGCAAGGCTGTATTGCCATGTTAGGGTGTTCCTGCCTTATGCTGGCAATGTTTGTTCTTCCGGCACGCAAACGGTTCTCAAAGGCGGTGGAGGAGTTTGACATGCCAAAGCTTTGGTATTCAACCACAGTAATTTCGGCAGTCTTTTTGGTTTATAATATTTTGGTTACACCCGTTTCTTATGACGTAGTTCGCAACAGCCGACTGAATTTTTTATTTCCGATGTTCGAGGTGTGCGCTCTGGCGCTGCTTATAACGGTGTATGTGATGTTTTACGGCATAGTAATATAGTAATGGGGAACATAGAGTGCGAGAAGCTTGAAAAGCGTTCACAGCTTCTCGAAATGCAGTCTCACCAATTTCGTGAATTGCAGGAATATATGCGGCAGACGGCACGGTTAAGGCACGATTTCAAGCACTCCGTACATCTGCTTTCAACCCTTGCAGACAAAGGCGACCTTGACAGTATCCGCACTCACCTTTCCGAGTACGACCGTCGGCTTTCCGAGAACGTTTCCGTCAGCTACTGCAAGAACGCTGCGCTGAACGCTCTGTTCGGCTATTACCGGGAAATGGCGGATTCCGAAAATATCCGAACGGACTGGAGAATCGAGCTGCCCGAGCCGCTGACCGTCTCCGAGCTTGACATGGCGGCGCTTTTCGGGAACATCATGGATAACGCTATCTCCGCCTGTTCCATGCTTCCCAAAGAGGAGCGATACTTCAACCTAACCGCAGAGCTGCGCCACGGGAACAGTCTTTATGTGGTTTCCACCAACAGCTTTGACGGAAAGGTGATAAAGAGCAGCAACGGGTATCGCTCCACCAAGCACAGCGGACGCGGCACGGGACTTATTTCCATAGCAGCCGTAGCCGAAAAGTACGGCGGCTCGGCGCAGTTTAGCAACAGCGATAAGGAGTTTTATGCGGACGTTGTGATAAAGATGTAATAACGGGCTTTTTTCTTGTTTGCTGTCGGTGGCATTGCTCCCCCAACTAACTCTTGAATTTTTCTGCTTGCCCGGCTGCCGAAATACT
>CAYMFX010000295.1:0-1878 GCA_964389845.1 uncultured Ruminiclostridium sp. | reverse complement strand
GGATCGGGCGGAGGATTTTCGTTTAAATCAACGATATTTGCGGTAATATCCGTCATGCTTGCACTTGCGTCACCCTCAACCTCAACATGAATTCTTACAGTCTGCTTTGTTTTCGGCGTATGCCATTTTACCCAGACAAGCTGCGATGAACCTTCAGGGAACACCACATTTCCAACAGTATAGCATTTGTTTTTGATGTAAAACCGCACTGTCACGGGATTGTCGGGAGTGTGTTCGCTGCCGCTTACCGTAATGCTTGTATAAACATCGGTGTCAACACGATATTCATAGTCGCTGCCCTCGACTTCGATTGCTTTGGAGGAGGACACCGTTGTATTTCTAAAACCGGCGGACTTTAAAAAGGTTAAGTACATCATGGTTTCGGCTACGGTTGACGAAAATATTTGCAATAAATATTTCGGCAAGAACAATGTAAATTTCCATGAGTGCAAAAAAGCCGAGTATAAAGGCACATTAAGTCAATATCCCGACAAATCAATGAGCCGTTCCAGTGTAGCGAATAACCCCGGAATTATCAGACGTTTAATGAAGCATTTTGGGTTTAATGAGGACAGAGTTATCACGTTTATGAAAGAAAAAATCGGGAATTTGCATTTTGGGAACACCGAGGGCAGTAATACTTTGGAGGGTAAGGATATTCTTGTGGCGGGTACACCATATCATGCGGAATTTTTGTACAAGCTTGTTGCTTTTTTCATGAAGCTTGATTTTGATGAAGACGAGAAAATGACAGCTCAGATTGTGGAACATAACGGATATAGGTTTCGATTCACTACATTTGAAAATGAAAATCTTAGGTCAATTCATTTTTGGATGATAGAAAGTGAGTTGGAGCAAGCCGTGGGACGAGCACGGCTTCTCCGAAATGAATGTACAGTAAACTTGTTTTCTAATTTTCCTTTAAATCAAGCGGAAATGGTTAGGGGTTTTGATTATGACGGGTTACCAGAACTTACCAAATCAACGGTTTGACCTAATGGATTGTCTATTTATGATAGTGTTCAAAATATGGCTATTACTAATATATTACTGAAAAAAGCAACGTGACTTGTCACCTTACAAATATGCGTATAAATATAAATAGTGGTACTGGTGGTAAATTACCACCAATACCATGTTAATTCAAAAAATATAGGTATAGCTTCAAAGCTTTTATCTTACATCCATTAGCACTACTACTTTTTAAATTCATCTAATGAATCTCTCAAACGCCAATTCCTTACACTTTCATGTTCTTTTGTGATAACATCTTTTGCTTGTTTATGTTCTTCTATTTTTATTTTTTCAATTTTCTTATTGATTTCTTGATACATAGCCTTTAATTGCATACAATATTTTTCTGCTTTTTCAAAAAAATTCGCACAAACATCATTTTTTACTTCGAAATTATCAAGAAAATTTTGAGCATCGAAAGAGTTATCTTGTAAAAAAGCGAGATATTCATACAAACAATTATTTGCGTCAATAATCTTTTTATAAATTTCAATATCTTTATCAAATCTGCCTTCATGTTCATATATATAGCGAATATGATTTGCAAATTCAAACGCATCTCTAATAAGGTGTGAATGATATAAATTATCAGGGGTTCTGTCTAAAAAGGCTGCAACAGGATAACTATCAAAACTAACCTTAAATTCATCATACATATGTTCAGGTTGAAATGAATTATAAAATTCTTTATTTGATTCCGAAAAATTATTCTCTTGTATGTTTGCATTTTTTGAGTCATATGTATATTGATTTTCTGAAGTTTCGAATATTGAAAAATGTTTCTTATTGTTTTGAGTATCGTCAAAGCTACCATCATTATTTTTCTGAAAATCAGTAGGAATAGGAGATAGAGGAAGCTTATGT
>CAYMFX010000294.1:0-1879 GCA_964389845.1 uncultured Ruminiclostridium sp. | reverse complement strand
TTAAGGCAACACCGCACAATTAGCGGCTCACGCCTTTGCCATTCGCTTGCTTGCATATTTTCCGCCATTTTGCACAAATTCTCCTTGAAATACGTTAGTATTCCTGCGTCGAATTTATGCAATCTGACGAAAAATCTGACGGCGCAATCAAACGGCAATAATTGTGCGGTGTTGCCTTAAAATTAATGGGGGCTGCTGTGAAATTTTTTTCTTATACCTATTGACATGTGTTCAATTTTGAGGTATAATCTTTATAAAATGAACAAACTACTTTATGGAGGCATCAATATGAAAAAGACAATATCTTTAATTTTATCAGCAATTTTGCTAACTTGCGGATTTTCTGGTTGTTCACAGAAAAAGACAATAACAATTTATTCTACGGCGGAAGATTTCAGAAATGAACATGTGAGGGAGATGCTTAACGAGAAATTTCCCGAGTATAAAATTGACGTTACGGATATAGATACCGGTACTCTCGCTTCAAGAATATCAGCCGAAGGGGAGGATTTTGAGGCTGATATTATTTATGAATTAGAGGCTACATATCTTGAAAAGGTAAGCGACTGCTTAGCGGTTTTGGATTCGGTGGATTTCAGCGTTTATCAGGATAATTTAGTTCCCGAAAGTCACAAGTATGCGCCGCTTACAATGCTCAGCGGTTCAATTATTGTCAATAAGAAGCTGCTTGATGAAAAAGGCGTTGATGTGCCCAAAAGCTACGATGATTTAATAAAGCCCGAATACAAAGGCTTAATTTCAATGCCAAGCCCAAAGTCTTCAAGCACGGGATATATTTTCTTGCTCAATATGGTGAACGAAAGAGGGGAAAATGAAGCTTTTGAATATTTCGACAAGCTGAAGGAAAATATTGCGGGCGGGGGCTTTACCACCTCGGGTTCAGGTCCCGTTAAGGCGTTGTTGCAGGGAGAAGCTGCTATCGGTCTCGGTATAACGTTCCAGGCTGTCAAGGAAATAAACGAAGGCGCAGAGCTTGAATGCGTTTTCTTTGAGGAAGGAGCGCCCTATGATTATTACGGAAGCGCAGTTATTAAGGGGCATGAAACCGACAGTGATGTTATGAAGGTGTTCGATTATATTGTTTCCGATGTTACTCCCGAGGACAAGAAGCTTTTTATGCCTGAAAAGATTTATAAGGACAGAGATTTTACTATCGAGAATTATCCCTCCGATATACAATACGGAAATATGGAGGGATTAATGGATATTAAGGTTAAGGAAGGGCTTCTTGAAAAGTGGAAGTATTGATTTGCGGTAATTTGTTATATTGCTCCCCAAATTAGATCTTGAATTTTTATATTTGCCCGAAAGAGTTATATTTTCTTTCGGGCAGATTTTTATATAATCCGAATAGTATTCCCTTGAACGGCTTGAACGGCAATAACCTCAAATCCTTTGACAATATCTTGACAATACGCTCAATATATAGTATAATACAAATAGACATTGTTAAATTTTAGCTCAATGATGTACGAAAATAAGTACGGAAAACAGGGGGTACAAATGGGACTTACTCTTACCGAGAAAATTATCAAAAATCATATTGTAGACGGCGAAATGGTCAAGGGAACAGAAATCGGCTTAAAAATCGATCAGACCCTTACTCAGGACGCTACAGGCACCATGGCGTATTTGCAGTTTGAGGCAATGGGCGTGGATCAGGTGAAAACCGAGCGCTCTGTGGCTTATATCGACCATAATACATTGCAGTCGGGCTTTGAAAACGCAGACGACCACCGTTTTATCGGCAGCATTGCCAAAAAGCACGGTATTTGGTTTTCCCGTCCCGGAAACGGCATTTGTCATCAGGTGCATTTGGAGCGCTACGGAAAGCCGGGTAAGACGCTTATAGGCTCCG
>CAYMFX010000293.1:0-1894 GCA_964389845.1 uncultured Ruminiclostridium sp. | reverse complement strand
CAGAATATGTTTCTGAGTTTGCAAAAGATAAGGTATATGAAAATAATGGAGAAGTATTCAAGCATCAAGAATATTTGTTTGGCAAACAGTCTTTTAAAATGGGCAGAGTAAGAGATAAGGTTCAGGTTATGATTGTAGACTCTCCACTGATCCTTTGTGTTGTGTATAACAATGATGAGATTCTTGGAGAAGATTTTAATAAAACAGTTCGTAATGTATTTGATTCATATGACAACAGGAACTACCTTCTAACAAGAAATCATACATACGAAAATGAGGGAAGATTTCAGAATAAAGAAGAAGCGTCGGAGGTTAGAAAACAAATCATAAATGCACTTGATAAATTGGGTATTTATTATAATTTTGCTACATCGAGTGATATTGATTGTGAGATTATAGCTAACAAAATTGCAAAGGAGATTAGAGAAAATGAACAGTAAAGGACATTTGTATATTAGTCTTGGCAAATCGGTAATTCGGGTTTTGGGTGGTATTGTTGCTTTATTTAAGAAATCTGTTGTTCCTCTTGCTATAGGAATTATAGTTGCTGAAATTGGTGGTAATATTAGAAGAATTAGTTGATAAGAGGTAAAATATATGAAATGCGTATATCAGGAATTTGTCTTAGCAACAGTAGAATTAAATAACGGAGATTTCTTTACTACTTCAATTTATATGTCAAACTATAAATATGGTGAACGTCCCAAAGATACTAAATATTATAAAGACAACACAGATGATTCAACGGAAATAGCGTTTGTTGCTCTTTCCCTATTTAATGCGACTTATTATAGCCATTGCACGGTTAGAGACGTTATTCATACACCTTTGTTTAGAAAGGAAAAATACGTTTTTTTTAAAGCAAATGACGAGGTTTATGCCAGAAAAATATTTAAATCTCAATTAAAGTTATTTACGGAAGAACATCATTATATACTTATCCCCATCGAAGAGATTAATATCACCCAATTACAAAATAAATTGAGTTTTTCTGAATATACTCAGTTAATTTTTGACAGAGAAAAGGATTTAAAAAGATTATGGAAGAAGAAAGGCAATAAACAGCAAAGAAATATTATACAGACTGGTTCTAATGACGAATGCTTAACCTTAGACTAAATGGAAGGATCCAAAATAAAATAACATTCAGCAGTAGTTACTATTATTATAACTTCCTTCCTAAACAAATAATTATGGAGGAATTAGATGTTCATTAATAATAAGCTCATATTAACTATCTTTTCCAAAAGACAAATTATTAAAATCTGATATACTATAATCAAATAATAATTAAAGAAACGGAGAAATAAAATGGCTGTTATTGAATATAACGCATTACTCGAAAAGTTCAATACACTAAAAACAGAAGTTAATGAATTAGAAAAACATATTGACTATGGTAAAAAGTTTCATGAAGAAGATATGTATGAAATGCCTCAAGCAATGAACGAAGATATTTTGGAGAGAAAACAGCAAGAGTTGTTACAAATTACTATAATGCTTAAAGAAGCAGAAAGAGAAAGGTATAATTAATGCAAAAAATAGCAAAGTTTGAAAAAGTTTCTTTTGAACAGTTTAAAAAAGATTGGGAGGATTTTTATTCCGAATCAAAAAGAAAAGGCAAAAACACAGAAATAAAAGAACATTAAAATCAAATAAAAATTACCAAAAGAGCAACAAAAGGCAGTGCGGGATATGATTTCTTTTTACCATCTAATTTGACAATATATTCAAATGGGGCACAAATAGTCAATGAAAATCCTTTTAAAATACTTACAGGCGATATAAAAATACCTACCGGAATACGCTGTTGGATTGAAGAAGGTTGGGTGCTTCAAATATATCCACGTAGCAGTCTTGGGTTCAAGTATGGCGTACATTTAGCAAACACTGT
>CAYMFX010000292.1:0-1910 GCA_964389845.1 uncultured Ruminiclostridium sp. | reverse complement strand
AAACCATTCCCAGCCGTGCAGGGCGGTCATTGCGCTGTACATAAATGAAGCGCCGTCGATTGCAAAGGAATAGCTATTCTCTATTATTATCTCCTTGGTACCGTCGGGCAGTACAATAACATTTTCTTTGCCCTTAATGATTTTAATACCGCCGAAAATAAACTTATCTCCCGTTTCCAAAAGCTCGCCGTCGGGAATAGCGTCCCACTCCCCGAACAGCTCAAAGGCTCGGTCAAGATAGGGGTAGCCCTCTTCTCTGTTTCCGCTTCCCAATATTGAGCAGCCCGCTATAAAACACTCTCTGGCATATGCGCCGAGCCACGCCTTGGGCACTTTTCCGTCCTCGCTCAATGCTTCAAATAATCGCATTCTATGCTTGGACTGTGCCGTTTTCCTTTCGGGGACGTACCAGCTTCGGTCGTTTTGATCCAAAAAATGCAGAAACAGGTTAAAATTGTTAATGTCATGCCTTAAACGGCTTTGGTCAAGAAGGTCGTGCCGCAGATTGCCCATATCCTGCCTTCCCTCTATCCACAGCTTTTCTTCAAGCTCCTCGCCGCAGGTGGAAGGTAAAACAGTATGCGCCTCGGGCTTTTTCCGAACCCCTAAATTGTCCTCGAAAATATAGACTTGTCCGTCCTTGTCGGCGGCGTAGGTGTATTCTGCTCCCGCTGCATAACCGTCCGTAAGCCCCACGGCTTCGTATTTGCGAACCAATCCGTCGGCGGCGGGCATATACCCCTCTCCCGTGCCTTCATAGGAGGTAAGCTCGTAAACGCATGTCAGCAGCTCCTCCATATAATGATTTACAATTTTGACAATGCCGATACCGGGAGCAAAGTAATACTCCTTTTTGCCGCTTCGGTATTCCACATATTCACCGTATTTGTCAATATCAAGACTTACCTTTAAGCAGTTTTCAAAGCTCCCCGCCTTTGTTTCCACCGTTCCCGCATTTTCGCAGCACAGTCTTGTGGTATGTATATCGGTACCACCCCAAGGCTCGGTAATTTCCGTCTTGTAGCCGTCCTTCCATTTGTCACACCAGATACAGCCTGTTGCATCTTGTAATATTCCGTAGATGTGGTTAAACAGAAGAGAATATTCGGGATCGACATTGGACCCGCTCATATGCTTCCATTCAAATGAATGGCGAAAATCGCAGCTCAATACAGCTTTGTCGCCTTGTGTGTATACGGTATAAAATTGAAAGAAATTCCAATGTCCCTTTTCGGTATAATCGGGATTAAATTCGGGGTCGGTGGCAAGAATACGCTGTGCAACCGAACAGGCGGCTTTTGTGTGCGCTTTTTGGACATTTGTTTTTGCAAGCTCTCTTGCTCTTTTAATGGGAATGCTTACGTCTGCAATTTTGCATTCGTTCCAGCTTGTTCCTACCCAATAATCGTTTCTGATTTGAGTAATCATATCGTGCCATGAATTTTCATTGTATTTAATTCTTTCAATGTTGATTTTGCAGGATAGAACGGCGGTTTTGTCCCCCGCAAACACAACCTCGCATTCGGTAGACTGTTTTTTAAATTCGGGGTCGTAATTTGCGCTATAGCTCCATTTGTTTCCCTCATGCAGCGGAATAATGCCGCTGCCGCCGATTATATCGTATTTCAGGAGCGTCCTTGTTTCCGTAAAGCCGTTAAAGCGCCTTTCAAATTTTACGATTCCTATGCCTTCCTTGTAATAGGTTTTGTATACTGCACGTTCATGGTTTACCGTCCAAAGCTCACAGCCCTCAAAGCTGCCGCAGGGCGTTGTTACCGACACATTATCGTCCGTGTATTCAAGAGTAGTGCCGTCGGAGCCTACATACCTTTCTCCCTTTTTAAGTCCTTCGACAGTAAAAAATCCGTCGCAGAGAGAGGCGTTATAAAAAACATTATCAACAACACGGT
>CAYMFX010000291.1:0-1912 GCA_964389845.1 uncultured Ruminiclostridium sp. | reverse complement strand
GATTTCCAAAGCGGAATTTTATTTTTCCAACAAGGACAAGCGAGGGGACGCAATGTTTACCGCCAAACAGTTTCACGAAAGGCACGCATATCGTTTAATTCTCCAAACTGTATTTTTGTAAACAACACGGACGGAGCTTGTACGATTTACGAAGCCCGACCGCTTATATGCAGAAAATACGGATTATACGGAAAATTGACGGACTGCAAAAAAATAAACTCGGAAAATTTACTTTGCACCGAATGTAACACTGCTGAAAACACCTTATATTTTCGTTTCTCTAATAAGCCGAACGCTCGTATATTAAGCAAACCAAACAGGATAGTATACTGGTTTGCAAATACAGAAAACGGGCTGCCATCGGCAGATAAAATGAAAGCCTTGTATAAAGCAAGCTATGCTCAAAATATTGATACTTATATTGAGCTGCTGTTGTGCTGATTTTGTGCTACTTATATCCACTTTTTTCGGAAATGTTATATAGAAATATTTGGCTTTTTTGACATTAGAAATTTTTCAGGCCCATTGACAAAATTGAAAAAATCGGATATAATACTAATAGAATGACTATAAGTCACTAACGTGGGGCTGACACGATAAAAAATCCGATACTAATTCCGTAAGTAATGGGCGGAGAGTTGGCGGGCAACGGAAAAACCCGATACTAATTCCGTAAGTAATGGGCGGAGAGTTGGCGGACAACGGAAAAATCAGTCACTAAGGGGGATGACCTTCGCTACGGCAAGGCGTTCCCCCTTTAAATTTTTAAAGGAGATATTTATGAAGAAGTCAGAAGCAATAGGAATTATTTATCGTGCCGCCCAAGTATACAATGAACAACTGTGTAACAAAAGATTGCTCATTATTTATAAAGCTCCTAATGATCCCAAGTTTATTGAAGCAGTTGCCGCTCCTTCAAATTTTCTCCATTTAACAGGCGTAAAGTCAAATAACATTTCCGCAGAGGATTTTTATAATGCTGCTTGTGGTAATAGATTGAGAGAGAACGATTTTGATTTTAAAAATAATACCACCGAGCAAAAGTTAAATGTTCTTATTCAAACGCTAAGAATTTCAACAAACGCAAAGATAATTGGAGATTTTAACAATGGACGCTTAAACCTTCAAACAGACAAATTAGCAGGAAGCGTTTATTCTTGTATGGGTTTCATTAAATCAGGTGATTATTACATCCCGAATACGATATTGGAAGATGATATTAGAAAAAATATAAACGGAAGTCAAAAGGTCTTGGCAATTATAAGCAAACATATTTCAGAACCCAAATACAATGAAATAAAATATGTAGCAAAAAAGATAGACATTCAAAGGCTGCTTGAAAAAGTTAAAGGTGAAGTTCCGATAGACGAAAAACTTCTCAATGGAGAATCTGTGGGATTTTCCGTGAATAAAATTTCTTATGCGCCGCCGCTTCCTTATGGCGGCGGTGGAGCTGCCGTCCTGTCAAACAATATTCCAACATTGGGAAGCTTATTTGAAAAAGCAAAGGAAAACATTGGCTTTATCACAAGAAAAGAATACAATGCACTAAAAAAGGAGTTGGCAAGCTTAAAAGAGCAGTTATTTCAAAAAGATAAACAAATTGAAAAACAGGATAGCTTGATTGCAAAAAAAGATAGCCAGATTTCCACTTTATTAAAATTATCTGACGAGCTTGCAGCGGAGAAAGCCAATTTGGAAAAGGCTATTGAACAGCGAAACGGTGTAATTAAACGCACTAATCTATGGCTTAATGCCAACCCCGATGTTAAAGCTCGAATATCCAAGGATAAAAGAGAGCATACCTCGGTATTTGCTTTAAAACCGACTGAAAATGAAAAACAATCAAAATCTGTTTCCAATCATAAGGATAGCCCTAAATTAAAACGATAGTATAAAAATTTGTGCTACA
>CAYMFX010000290.1:0-1917 GCA_964389845.1 uncultured Ruminiclostridium sp. | reverse complement strand
GGCTGACGCAGAGCAGGGACGCCACGGTCGGTGGATTTGTCTGATTTTAATTAAGGTTTAGTATCAATTATTCATCTCTTCCTCGGTCATCTGTGAGCTGCATATTTCACAGTATACCGGGCAGCTTTGCAGCAGTTCCCTATGCTTTCCTATGCCTACGGGATTTCCGTCGTCAAGGACGATTATTTTATCCGCATGGCGTATTCCCGCTGCACGCTGGGAGACAATAAAGACAGTTGAGCCGCTTATATCGTGTTTTAATGCGGAGCGCAGTGCGGCGTCGGTGGCAAAGTCCAATGCGGAAGCGGAATCGTCTAAGATAAGAATTTCGGGCTTCATTATCACCGCTCTTGCTATCGTCAGTCTTTGGCGCTGTCCTCCCGAAAAATTTCGACCCCCCTGTTCAACGGGCGAATCCAAGCCTTCCGGAAGCTTGCGGACAAATTCCGCCGCCTGCGCCGTTTCAAGTGCCTGCCATATTTCCTTATCATCGGCGGAGCTGTTCCCCCAAAGCATATTGGAGCGGATAGTGCCCTTGAACAGCAATGCTCGTTGGGGTACTATGCCTATCCTGCTTCTAAGCTGTCGGATAGGGTACTTTCTTACGTCAATACCGTCTATCAGAACCTTTCCTTCGGTTACATCGTAAAATCTGGGGATAAGGTTCACAAGGGTTGTTTTTCCCGAGCCTGTACCGCCGATAATGCCTATGGTTTCGCCTTTATTTGCCGAAAAGGACAGCCCCTCCAATGAGGGCTTGTCTTTATGATAAGCGAATGTAACGTTGTCAAATTCAACAGAGGGGGCGTTCGGCACCGCTTCCTGTATTGTGCTGCCCTCGTCGGTTATCGAGGAGTGAAGGCTGAACATATCGTTGATTCGTGACGCGCTGGCTCCCGCCTTAGTCAAAATAATGATAAGATTTGCAAGGGCAATAAGCGCCAGCAGTATCTGATTCATATAATTGACAAGCGCTATAAGCTCGCCCTGGGTAATTGCTCCCGTATCAACAGAGCCGCCGCCGAACCACAGTATTGCGGCAATGGCAAGATTTACTACCGCAAAGGTAAGGGGATTCAGCAGAGCGGAAATTCTGCCGACTCTCACTTGTGCCTTCATAAGCTTCGAGGTCTCATCGTCAAAATCCTTGTTTTCGTTTTTCTGACGGGAGAAGGCACGAATCACTCTCACTCCCGAAAGATTTTCACGAGTAAGAAGAGAGACCTTGTCCAATCTGCCCTGAATGCGCTTGTAGCCCGGAATCGTCTTAGTCATTATCAGGTATATTATCAGTCCCAAGACGGGGGCGGCTGCGGCAAAGATTAGGGTAAGCTCCACGTTTACGGTAAGGCACATGATAATTGCTCCCACAACAATAAAAGGGCTTCTCAGAAAGAGTCTGAGAAACATATTTACCCCCGTCTGCGCCTGATTTATATCGTTGGTCATACGGGTTATCATGGTTGCGGTTCCGATTTTGTCTATTTCGGCATGGGAAAGACTGTTGAGATGCTTGTAGAAATCACGTCTCAGGGCTGTTCCGAAGCCGAGAGCAGCTTTTGCGGAAAAATATTGGGCGGTGATTGCCGCCGCAAGTCCCAATACGCCTAACGCCGCAAGTATTATGCCCATTTTCCAGATATAGCCGCTGTCGTTATTTTTTATGCCTATGTCAATGATATTAGCCATTACAATAGGCACGATAAGCTCCAAGCAGGCCTCGAAAAATTTAAAAAGCGGAGCCATAATACTTTGCAGTGTGTAGCCCCTTAAATATTTTATCAGCTTAATCATTGTCAACTTCCTGTTTTTGTTTTTTTATTAGTTTAGCACATTTTTCCTCAATAGTCAATGCGTCCGAAGTTTAAGTTTCCCCAAAATTCAGTCTTGACATTTCAGAAGAAGAAAACAAAAACA
>CAYMFX010000289.1:0-1938 GCA_964389845.1 uncultured Ruminiclostridium sp. | reverse complement strand
CTTAAAGTTTCTTGAGGGAGAAAATTAGCCCAATTTATGACCAAACATATCCTCGGTAACATAAACGGGAATGTGTTTTCTGCCGTCGTGAACCGCAAAGGTGTGTCCTACGAAATCGGGGAAAATTGTGCTTGAACGGCTCCAGGTCTTAAGAACCTTCTTTTCGCCCGCTTCGTTCATTGCAAGAACTCTCTTGTAGAGAGCGTCTTGGACATACGGTCCCTTCTTAATGCTTCTGCTCATATTATATTTTCCTTTCAATTGCAAGTTAAGCACTTTGACTTGCGTCAAAGTGCGTCTATTCGACTTTTCGGACGAAGTCTTAATTCTTCTTCGCAAAACCGTCTCATAGACACGTTTGTTCACTAAGCTATGCCGCGCCGATTTGATTCCTGCCGCACAGATGTGATATAACGCTTATTAACAGATTGAGCTGCTTATTACTTACCGTTTCTTCTCTTAACGATGAACTTATCGGTAACGTTCTTTTTCTTGCGGGTCTTGTAACCCATTGCAGGCTTGCCCCAAGGGGTAACAGGTCCGGGTCTGCCCACAGGGGACTTGCCTTCGCCGCCGCCGTGAGGGTGGTCGTTAGGGTTCATTACCGAGCCTCTTACGGTAGGTCTTACGCCCATGTGACGGGTGCGTCCCGCTTTGCCCAGGTTTACGTTGGCATGATCCTGATTGGATACAACGCCGATTGTAGCCATGCAGTTTTCGGGAACGTTGCGAAGCTCGCCGCTGGGAAGTCTGAGGAGCGCATAGCCGTTTTCCTTAGCCATAAGCTGCGCCATATTTCCTGCGGAGCGTACAAGCTGCGCACCCTTTCCGGGGTGAAGCTCAACGTTGTGAATAACTGTACCCACGGGGATATTAGACATAGGCAGCGCATTGCCGGGCTTAATATCCGCATCGCCGCCCGCTCTTACCTTGTCGCCTACCTTAAGTCCCTCGGGAGCAAGAATGTATCTCTTCTCGCCGTCCTCGTACTTAACCAAAGCGATAAATGCGGTTCTGTTGGGATCGTATTCAAGAGTCATAACCTCTGCGTCCATATCAAGCTTGTTTCTCTTGAAATCGATGATTCTGTATTTTTTTCTGTTTCCGCCGCCCTTGTGTCTGACGGTAATTCTGCCGTAGCTGTTACGGCCGGAATGCTTCTTGACGGTCTCCAGCAGACTCTTTTCGGGAGCAACTTTGGATAAACCGCTGTAATCTACAACCGTCATGCCTCTGCGACCGGGGGTCGTGGGCTTATAAGCTTTTATAGCCATTTAACTCAACTCCTTACTTAAATCATGCCGTCGAAGAACTCGATGGTCTTGGAATCGGGGGTAATGGTAACGATAGCCTTCTTCCATGCCGAAGTGTAGCCCTCGTTTCTTCCCATTCTCTTCTTCCTGCCCCGAACGTTCATGGTGTTTACCTTCTCGACCTTAACATCCTTGAAGAGCTTTTCAACCGCCTTCTTGATTTCGATCTTGTTTGCGTCCTTTGCAACCTTGAAGGTATACTTTCTGTCTGCGAGAGCGTCTGTGGAAGCCTCTGTGATAATGGGGCGGATAATTATATCCTGAGCTGTCTTTTCCATTATGCGTACACCTCCTCGATTTTTGCAACGGCGTCCTTAACAACAACAAACTTGTCATAGTTAAGAATATCATAAACGTTCAGGTTGTTTACCTGAGCCGTCTTTACGCCGGGAATATTGGCTGCGCTCTTAATAACCTGCCGGTCGATGCCGTCCAGCACGATAAGAGCCTTGCCCTCTACCTTAAGAGCCTTGAGCATATTTACGATAGTCTTGGTCTTAAAGCCGTCGGTGCTGATACTGTCAACAACGACGATTTCATTTTCCTGAGCCTTTGAGGACATGTAGGAAAGGAAAGAAAGTCTCTTTACATATTAATTTAATGTTTGGCTCTAGATACGAGGATG
>CAYMFX010000288.1:0-1940 GCA_964389845.1 uncultured Ruminiclostridium sp. | reverse complement strand
GTTTAAATGCTTTCGTGACCCATAAGGTCGGCAAGTAATGCAATATCGTTATATTTTTCAAGGAAATTCTTTGCGTAACGATGTCTAAACGAATGCGGATAAACTACCTTTTTATCAAGACCGTATTTATCTGCATAATTTTTAAGCTGCTGCGATATGCCGCGAGTAGTAATTCTTTCTCCGTATCTGTTTAAAAACAAGTACCCTGATGAACGGTGAGTTTCTTTAAGCCATTCAAGAGTTTCATTTCTCAACTTTTTCGGTATGTATAGTCTTCTCAGCTTGCCACCCTTTGTGTATAAATCAAAATATCCGATCTCAACATGCTCTATCTTAATTTGTATCAGCTCGCTGACTCTTGCGCCCGTTGCGGCAAGATACCAAACTACGAAATACCACTCCATATTACCGTCTTTTTTTAACTGGGACTTTAAAAATTTATAGTCCGCATTACTGATAACATTTTCAAGAAAGTTTTTCTGCTGTACCTTTACCGCTTTCAGTTGTAGCTTTTCCTTACCTAAAAACTCAAGGTATTTGTTTATTCCCTGAATACGCAGATTTACTGTCTTAGGCTTGAAAAACTCCATCAGATAGCCTTTGTAAGCAAGCAAATTTTCTTTGCTTATCGCATCATAGTGAGTGAGGTAATAATCTACCGTCCAAAGATATGATGTAATGGTGTTTTCCGAAAGATTGCTCTTTCTTAAATGTTCTTCAAATGTGATTGTTGTTGTCTTCATAAAAAGACACCTCCGATATAATTTTTTGCGAATAATCGCAGTTATATTATATCAGAAGTGTACGTAATTCTCTTATTATGAGAAGGTAGGTGAAAATATAATATGTATAGATGACGAAATTCCTTTTATGATTTATGATAATTACGAATTTGTAAGGCTTTACTCTGTCCTTGAACTGTTATCAGGACGAGATTTAAAGCCAAGTGAATATAACGCAAGCAAAAATGGTGTGCCTTATATAACTGGCGCAAGCAACTTTTCAGTTGGAACTGTTAAGATTGAACGTTGGACCGAATTTCCACAAGTAATTACCGAAATAAATGATATTCTTATTACTTGTAAAGGAACAGTTGGTGAAATAGCTATAAATAATTTTGGCAAAGCACATATTGCTCGTCAAATCATGGCTATCAGGAATATCTTCGGCTTGAATAACAAATATATTAAATTATGTATAGAGTTTTATTTGTCTAAATTAAAAAATGCTGCACAAGGTTTAATCCCAGGAATATCAAGAGAAGATGTGCTAAACATAATTCTCCCAATTCCACCTATACAAGAACAAAAAAGAATTGTTGACATTATTGAGAAGTTAAATTCCATACTTGACAATATCAGCGACAGCCTTAATTGAATGCAGTATCAAGCATATTGTTCATCTTTTCTATCGTTTCAACAATTCTAATTTGCTCAATGTATGGTGGTAAGGGAATTATTTTTTTTGAAAATTCTGAAATCCAATAACGCTTGTGATTATAACTATCGCACTTGACCATTTGCATAGCATAATAAGCATATTTTATATCTATTTTCCTTGTGACCGCTGTCAGTATTTTCATTGCTGATGATTTTATCTTAAACGGGAAATCAACATATTTGCTATCTGTTGTGAAATCATCAAAGATAATTACCGGCAAATCAGTTTTAACGCCTGTTGTTTCGTTGGTATAACCAATAATAAAAGACTTTCCCGCTGTCAAAACAGGCGTCGGATAGGCATTATTATAATCTGTTGATTCTACAATATAAGGGGTGGGCTGTTCATAGTTTAAAACATCATCAAGTCTTGTATAGCACCAATTATCTGGAATATCAAATGGTATTTCATCTACTATATTAACGACTTTACCATCAATCTTCTCATAATAAGAGTTATCACAGCCTTTAAAAATAACAGATTCCTTCTTATCACGCTTG
>CAYMFX010000287.1:0-1961 GCA_964389845.1 uncultured Ruminiclostridium sp. | reverse complement strand
TAAAAGACGATCAGCTTATCTCACTGTCCATAAAAGCCTTAGACCCTGTAGCACCCCTTTGCCCCTGATATTTTCCCCTGTAAGGATTGAGCGCATTACCGTCCATTTTGGCGAACACAAGCTGCCCTACTCTTCGCCCCGACTGCAACTCGATTGCGCAGCGATTGGCATTAAACAGCTCCAATGTGATTTCTCCTTCAAATCCGGGATCGACCCACCCTGCATTTTGAATAAAAAGCCCCATTCTTCCGAGAGAGCTGCGCCCCTCCACAAATGCCGTAAGATCGTCGGGGAGCCTAATAAACTCCATAGTTGTGGCAAGTACAAACTGCCCGGGTAACAAAAGATACTTATCCGTTTTAATAGTCTTATATTTAATCTCGCTGTCCATGGTGATAATACCTCCCGCCGTATCCTTTACAATACTGAAAGTATCACCTAAACGTATGTCAACGCTTGCAGGCTGTATCTGCTCTTCGGAAATCGGTTCGATATACAAAGCTCCGTCCTTGCGCATTTGAATAATGGTCTTATCCGATAAAATCATAGTGCTTCTCCTTTTACTTGGTATTTCTGTTGATAAAAACAGCTTTCAGCTTGTCATAAACGATTATTTGTGATTTATACAAGCTGTAATAGCCAGACAGCATAAAGCAGGTTGAGCATATGATTGCATAAAAGGGCAGTCCTCCCACTCCGAAAAGCTCAATGCTCAATACCATTGAAGCAAGCGGCGCATTTGTTGCTCCGCAGAACACGCCCACCAAGCCCAATGCTGCTCCAAACCCCGGGTCAACACCGATAAGGGGCGCAATGGTACAGCCCAAGGTTGCCCCAATAAAAAAGGTGGGGACTATCTCGCCGCCTTTAAAGCCGCAGCCCAAGGTTATCACCGTAAACAATATCTTTAAAATAAAGGCTTCGGGACGGGCAGCGCCGTTTAAAATTGCATTGTCGATTATTGCCGAGCCGGCTCCGTTGTAATCGGTACCGAATACAAGGGTCAGAGCGACTATTGCAAGACCGCCCGCCGCCGCTCTTATATAATCGTTCTTTATTGCCTTATGGAGCAGACCTTCGCCCTTTGAGAAGGAAAGACAAAGGAGAATGCTTGCCGCCGCAAATACAACGCCAAGCCCTATACATTGAATAAGGCTGACGGGAGTTATTTCGGGTACCTCCGCTAAATGGTAGCTTACCGGGTGAATGCTTAAAAGCTCGGTGAGATAGTAGGTTAAAACGGCGCTGAAAACACAGGGCATAATCGCACTGTAATAAAAAACGCCTACGCTTATTACCTCCATAACAAAGATAACCGCCGTCAGCGGAGTGCCGAAAAGCGCCGTGAAGACTGCGCTCATTCCGCACAGAACCATAACGTGCATATCCTTGTCGTCAAGCCGGAAAAGCCTTCCAAGGGTCGAGCCCAAGCTTCCGCCTAACTGCAAAGCCGCTCCCTCTCTGCCTGCCGAGCCGCCTAACATATGAGTAAGAACGGTGGCGGTAAGAATGCCGGGAGCCATTGTAAAGGGGACTTTTCCTTCCTTGCGTATTGAATCTATAACATAGTTTGTGCCGTCTATCTTTTCAAGCTTAAAAATGTGATACATGAAGACAATAAATAATCCTCCCAATGGGAGAAAATAAAGAATAAAGCTATAGCTTTCTCTAAGCCCCGTTGCCTTTTCCACTAAAATATGAAACAGACAGCCCGCTCCTCCGCAGACTGCCGCAGTAACAACGCTTAAACCGGTCCACTTCAGAAATGTGGTTATGTACTGCAGCATGCGCTTTAATTCATGCTTGATATTTTCTTTGTCAATGCTCATAAAATCCCTTCTCTCTTTGATAAGTATATCATATCGGGAGATTTTTTTCAATAGACATCCTCGGAAACTGGAGAAGTGCCGTATGACGCAGCAATTTTGCTGTCAGGCGAAGTCCGGTTTCCGCAGGAATAC
>CAYMFX010000286.1:0-1964 GCA_964389845.1 uncultured Ruminiclostridium sp. | reverse complement strand
CAAGTCTGTTCTGGAGAGCACCAAGACCTGCACGCTGCATGGAAACCTTCTTAACTGCTGCGTCAACTGCTTCAATAGCCTTGTTAGCTGCGTCTCTTGTGGAAACGTCTGCGGTAGCTACGCCGAGAGCTGCAGAAGACATATCGTCAACGTTAAGAGTTACTCTTTGGTCTTCTACGCCGTTTGCGCCGATCTGGAAGGTAAGACCTTCTCCGGAGCCTACAAATTCTTTTCCTACTCCTGCGCCGGCTGTACTTTCCGCCACGTCGGCAACGACAGCAGCCGTATTAATGTTAAAACGTATAGAACCATCATTTTCTCCGTCAGGCGCTTTATCGTCATACAGCTCTACGGTATAATCAAAGCCTGCGTCCTTTAACAGCTTTTCAATATCCTTATTGGTGTAATCAACGCCAGTAGCAAGGTGGATCGTGATCTGCGCAGACTGTGTATTGTCCTTAAAAGCTTGGGTAATCTCAACCTTTTCCTTGCCGGCATCTACGCTGTTGGTGTTGAAGGAGATTTCGCTTATAAGACTTGCATTAGCATTATCTGCAACATCTCCATAGGTGTTGGCGGTAAGCTTTATCTTATCGGAGCTTCCCATGCCACCGTTAGTTGCATTGGAAACAAGTGTACTTAAGTCAATATCAAACTGCTGACGAACACCTGAGTCTGTTGCCGTTGTTGTCTGAGCTGCGCCCTTAATAACGCCGTATTGGCTCTTAAAAGTGATTTCACCGTAAGGATTGCTCATACCTGCATCCTTGGGAACAGTTGCGTTCTTTATCAATGCGTTGATATCATCATCGGTATAGGATTTACCGTCAACAAGGTTTACGGTAACCTTTAAGCCGGCTGCATCCCAAACTGCATTTTCTCCGCCGTCACCGGAAGCATTTACGGTAAAATCAATCTGCATACCCTTAACAGATGAGGTTGTGGTAATACGTCCACCGCCGATAGTGTCATCAAAGAACTCATTTTTTCCGTATGCTGCTCCGTATGCGCCTATGCTGGTGCTGTTGCCCAAAGAACCGTCCAACAGCTTCATTCCGTTATACTCGGTAGCGGAGCTGATTCTGTCGATTTCAGACTTAAGAGCGTCAACCTCGAGCTGGATAGCTTCACGGTCTGTGTCGTCCTGATAAGTACCATTATAGGAACTTGGGCTTCGCTTTGGGGTTTGTTTCGGGCAAATCGAGCTTGAACAGGTGATTTTTGGCGGCAGAAGGGAAAATGTACAGATTTCGGCAATGCAAAAAACCGCCCTCGAAAATTAAAATTCGAGAGCGAATGTAAAATTTTGCTGTTGACAAATAGGACGGGAGGCTGTATAATATAAATATAAAAGAGGGGCGACAGGTGTGTTGCTCCCGGTTTGGCGTTAAATAACCGCCTTACGGTTGCAACGTAGAGAGGCGGTTATTTTTTATTGCTCTTAAAAAAGTTAAGAGCAAGGAGCAATACAGTAACGACTTCGCATAAAAGAAGCAGAAGCTGAATTGTTTCATTTAACGTTATGTACATATCCTCACCCCCCTTATAACGGAACCTTCGTTCCGCACGGGAGCTTTATTAACACGCCTATCGCTGCCTGAGGTTCCCCTCTTAAATGAGCTCGCCTAATTGGTTCGCTCATTACTTATTATATAATGGATTTACTTATTTGTCAAACCTCGCAGGTTACATAAAGGGCGTTTGTGAAACTTGCCAAAAGAGAACCTTTTTGTTTGTCAGTTTATCTAATTGACAAAAGGACGGGGGTGTTGTATAATTCATTTTAGTCGTTCGGGTTACATAAATTCTGTTTCTGAAACCAACTTAATGCGTTACTTCTTTTGAAAAAGATACTGAATGAATAATTTTTCAAAAATTTTTTAAAAAAACGCTAAAGTTTTTTCGGAACCCGCCGATAATATTTCTGAAAGGTTCAAGAAGCCTTGAAGATTTGCAAATCTTAA
>CAYMFX010000285.1:0-1969 GCA_964389845.1 uncultured Ruminiclostridium sp. | reverse complement strand
ATTGTCTAAAGCCAATGGGATTGCGGTAACCCTATTTTCAAATCAATATCAAACGCCTTATTTGCACTCATCATTATATCCTTCGTCATTCTCAAAGTCAAACAACACAACACACATGATACCCACAGATGTCTATTCTTGTAAACTCTTTATATTCCGATTCTACAATGTCAATTTTTGAATTGTCTTTAAGCCGTTGTCTTAACCACCAAGGAATCAACTTCTCAAGATTATCAGAATCGACTGAATCTTGCTTATTTTGAATTGTCCTTAAATGATTGCCATAACAAGAATAAACAGTAATATGATTTACATAAGCAGATAATTCATTGATTACCTCTGCCATAATTTCAGAAACGTGCATAATCTGATCACATACATCTTCTTCTGATTTTACTCTACAAGAAACATGACAACCACCATGAGCTGCATCACCGAGTAATACGATATGAAGCATATCAATTTTATTAAGTTCCAGATATTCAATAACTTTAGAAACCAATTTTCTAACACGTCTTTTACAGATATCTATGTTATATGTATTCCATATGTTTTCTGTAACCATTCCATAATGCCAATCAGACAATGCCAAAAGTGCTTCTCGTCCTATATTTACAGCTTTATATTCATCTGATTGAATTAATGGATATTCTGTATTAAGATTTTCTGCTATGCGAAGTAATTCACCATTAAGGTGTTCAGCTCTTGCGTCAGAAATAAGCAACTTATTATATTCTCTGCGTTGGTCAAACAGTCGACGTTTTTCTTTGTATAATTCGTCTTTTTCTATTTGAAGTTCTTTAAAATAAGAATCTTCGTCCTTACAGGATTTAAAAGCATTAGCCTCTAAAAATCTCTTAGCTTGCTGATAAGGCTTCCGATAAGCTGCCTCTGTCCTATATTCCGACTCATCAGTTCTGAACTTCTCATTTACAACCAAAGCTATTTCGTCCCAGCTCATATCAAGAGTACCTGCGTCTTTGGCGGAACCAAGTCTGAATATAAACTGTTCCTCGTTTTCATTTTCCAATCTGTCTAAAATATTAATAAATTTTCACCACCTAATTCAAAACTCTCAAATTATTACTCACTTCCAATCTAATAAATATTTCTAATATTTTTTAATAATCGCAAATTCTTCTTAGTTTCTGTCAAATAATACTTCTTATGTCTTGTCTTAGTTGTAGATATACCGTCCACTCCAAACGGAACACCCTTCTTATTTAACTGCAAAGCCTCTTCCTTGCTAATTGTAATTATAAAAACCCACTTCTTTCATAATGTATTTTTCTGTTTGAAAAAGAATGTTGTATTCTCTTTCACTACATTATATACACGCAGTAAAAAAGTTGAGTTTGAACTACAAATTATAGCGTTTTTGAGGATTTTCTATTTCGTTCCCCCCCATTTTTTCTTTCTTATAGCAACATTTTTCCGCTCTCTTTCCTTTGCGCATTCAGTGCAAAACATTTTTTTATTTCCAGTATTTTCAATCAACTTACCGCAAATTTTGCATCTCTTATATTTCTGATGATCTCTTACGCCATAATACTTCTTTTGCCATTTCATAATCTCGCCTTCAATATTCTTACAAAAATAACTTATATAAATACAGTCTTCGTTATTGTACTCATTATATCTAAGCCTTGTAAGTTTATCTTTATTTTTAAGTTCATATTCCGAAATCAAAGCACAACGATCAATGATTATCCGCAAAAGACTTTCAACAACTTTCTTATACTCATTCCAAGAAATGTCAATCTTTTGTATTTGGAATTTATTTTTTACTTCAATAGATTCCGAAATTGCATCGTCAATTAAATCGGTTACAACCTTTGCATTCATTTCTTCTCCGCCAATCCAACGATAATACAATTTCTTTGGAGTCTTTAATAAATCCATATATTCTTTACCCAAAATAACTTCTTTGTCAAAATATCTGGTATATATGTTATTTATCTTTTGCCTA
>CAYMFX010000284.1:0-1970 GCA_964389845.1 uncultured Ruminiclostridium sp. | reverse complement strand
ATAATTAAATCTGTTACAGAAAAAAATGGCGGGTTGTTTGTGGAAGAGCATACGGATTCGGAGTTTAAAATTGAAATCACTCTTCCAAGTCAATCCTAAATCTAATTAAATTATTATGTGCAAATTTAACAAAAATAAGCTGCAGATGCGGCTTATTTTTGTTATGCAGGAGTTTAAGGACAATATTTGGAGTTTTAGTGCAAAGGTATTGATTTTTTTGGAATAATTTGTAAACTGTAATTATAGCAAAACAAAAAGAAGGAGGAAAAGCACAATGAAGCTTGAGAAAACAAATAAAAAAGGCTTTCGGATATTGTCATCAAGATAGCTGAAAAAGCTGCATATAAGACCTGCGATTCAGCTTGCGTGTGGTGGCAGTATCAGCCTAAGATGCCAAAGTCTTTGAAAAATGGAAAGTGACAGGTAGCATGTCTGTCAAACCTCAACGCATACATATATTTAAGGTATTAACATATAAAAATATATCTTCAAAATTGAATTCTTTTATTAACTGAAAATTTTGATAATATTGCTTATTATGAAATAATACTTTAAATCAAATGCGTAATGCAAATTCGCTTTAAAATTTAGATTTGGAGGAAAAGCAAAATGATAAGAAAGAATTCAAAAGTAGTCTCATTGTTTTTAGCAGTAATTATGGTATTATCACTGCCGTTATCTGTGTATGCCGCAGCATCAACCGCAACATTTAGCGTATCCACGGCGTTGGGACGTAACGAAATGATGACTCGAGGTTGGAAAGGAACTAATGTCAAATCCAATGAGGTATACTTCGATGTTAATCTTTCAAATAAAAAAATAAAAAGTATTACTGTAAAAATTGGAACCTCTACAAGTTCGGGCACAATTGTAGGCAATACAATGCATTTAGAGAATATTGATACAGGCTGTAAGGGTTCCAATGAATGGAAAGGCGGTAACAATACCTCTGTTGTTTTTAATACTAAAAACAGTGATTTCGTTAGTCAGATTGCTGACGGTACATACAAACTTTGGTATGAGGGCACTGTAATAAGCAACACTTTGGGTAATCCTATTTTCAACATTCCTGATTCCGAAGCTATACGAGGATATAAAGGCAGTGAAATAAAACTTGTGATTGAATACGAATGAATGTAAATTGGAGATGACGAATATGATAAACAGCATTGGAAAAAGTCATATGGTCAGTAAGCATTATTCAGGCAAAACCATAAGCACAGTCATAAAATTACCCACTGTTCCCAAAATGAAGACAAAGGGTCAGTGCAAATGCAGCGAAGAGGAACTGGTCAAAAAAGTCGTAAAATTGGCTCAACATGATGCCGCTTTGGGAACAAATTCCCAAATTGGTGCAATAAAAAACAACGGTGTTAGAACCGGTACAGCGGAGTGGAAAAAGCTGAGAGATGATTTTATTTCTTTGGCTTCCCCCGACAGAGCAAAACTTATTCCCAATACTCTGTCGAGTCTTGCAGAGCAAATCAACACCATGGGAATTAACGGAAAGAATTACCGTTTTGAGTTTTTTGAAATACTGTTCGGCAATTCAAAAAAATTCGGCTACGATGTGGGGGGAAATTATGTAACCTTCAGAGATGAGCAGGGAAATGAAATTGCCGAGTATAGTATTCCCAACGGCTGGAACGAGATTTTTACCCCTGCCGAGAGGGCTCGACTTCACGCTTTTAATGATTTGTGGAATCAAGCCTTGGCGGACGCTGAAGCTGATTTGGAGCAAGAACCTAGGCAAATCCCCGAAGAAATTTCAGGAAAAGAAATTGAAATGTCATTTTTAGTTTAAATTCTGAGGTTCGATGTTTAATATTACTGGCGTTGGATCAAGAAATTCTTTTTGATGTCTGTTGGGCTATGTAAACACCGGTGCTTCTACAGAATATTACTATATTGTAGTTTTTAGCAGTAATGGGTATAGCACCATGTATAATTTCCAATTGACGATCAGCATT
>CAYMFX010000283.1:0-2010 GCA_964389845.1 uncultured Ruminiclostridium sp. | reverse complement strand
ACAGTATGCCTGTGACTGATTTCTCTCCCCTGAGAAATTAATCACAGGCTTTTTTTATTGCACAAGGTTGTGACCAAAAAGATTTTTAGATGATTCGAACTCTCAACATACAAAATTTTTACACCGTTTTTTATACATTATCAACAAAGCCTGTGAGCAGATGAAAGTAACTGCTTACGGGCTTTTTTTATTTCAAAGAAAAAGGAGAAAGACCATGTTATTCATCACCAACCCCCATCTCCGAAGGCTTGAAGCCTTCATGCAAGAGATTGCTTTAATCATGGTTACCTCCGTTTTACAGTTAATTTTCTTCTTTGCCGCTATCGCAAATCATCACTGAATTTATAGCTGTAAGCCCTACTCTTTTAATAAGCATTGCGTTGCATATGAGATTGAACACTCTGCCTTTGATAACATCACTGTTGGCAATATCATCAATATAAAGCTGTCGGCTGCCGTTGTACAAATCTTTTGCGGCGCAATAAAGGGCGTATGCGTTTTCGCTTCCGTTTTTAAGGTGAATATTCTTAAAAACAATATCGTCTTTTCCGACAGAGCTTTCAGCTGCTTTCCAAAGCTTTTCGTCTGCCGTCAGCAGATACAAGGCTGCAACAAGCTTGCGATTTTTAAGACTCTGTTTTTTTGCCTCTTTTAAAAAAGTACAGCGGTGTCGATTGCTTCCGAATTTCATAGTATCACTTCTTTCTTCGTTCAAGTTGTTTTCGGTGCTGTTAAAGCTGACTACAATGCTCTCAATTCTAAAGAGTAGCATTTCATCCTCAAGTTTGTCAAAATCAAATTTCATACCCTTTGGCGGGAAATTCGGGATAATTCAAAACAGTCCCTACTGTACAGAGATGACATTTCCTTGTACAGAAACCGAGCTGTTGGAAAAACTCGGCGAGATTGGAATTGGCAAAGATTATCTTTCACCCACAGGAACAATTATAGAAATTGAGCCTGCGGAGCTGTCAATGCTCACTGATTGCGAGATAAGCATTGACGCTCTAAACTATCTTGGCAAACGCATGGACGGCATGGAACATTTGGAAGAAGAACAGTTTTTGGCGGTGCTGTCTTGTGATAATCTGAACATTGACTGGGGGCTGAAAAATATTATCAACCTCACTTTCAATCTTCCACGCTACACGTTAATAAAAGATACGAATGACCTTGAACGTGCGGGACGTACTCATTTATTCAATATTCGAGGCTGTCTTTCTGTTTCGGAAGCCGAAAAAAAAGAATGGCTTGCCGAAGAAGGAAAGAAGCTAATAGATTCGGGCAAAGGGATTGATACCGATTACGGAACTCTCTTTGTAAATGAGGAAATAGCATTTGAGGAAATTTATAAAGGTTCGGTGCTTCCCCCTTACTACTGCGATCCTAACGCTATTGTGTCTGCGGAAATAAGTTATCACGGAGAAACAGAACTGGTTGACTTGCCAAACGAGGATATTGCAATAAAAAAGGCTTTTGCAAGGCTTGGGACTGATAGTATACAGGATTGCGAACTTGGGCTTGATTTGTGCTGCGATATTAGCGATGATTGGCTGGAAACAATCAAGGATGTCGAAAATTCTAAAGACCTTATTGGACTTAACGAACTGCTTAAAACCGAAGTTGTTATCAGAATGAAACAGGAGCAGTCCGAAAATATTTTCCAAAAAGAGATTACACGAAAATTGTGTGATGAGGGATACACAGTCACGAACGACGGGAATTGGCTTACGGTTATGTTGAGTGGTACCCCTGTCGTGAAAATTTCCGATAAAGATATTCTGTATACCGACGAAAATTTCTATGATAAGGATAAGGCGGGGGTTTTCCCATTATCGCAAATTGTGCGAGAAATTTACGATTATTGTACTGCTTACGAAAAAGCAGCGCCGCTGAAAGCAGAGCATTTATCGGAAAATTATCGCTGCCTTGCCGAATTTAACAGAACTGTGCTTGCGGCAAAATATTCCGACCGGAATGAGTTTGAATTTGTGACTTGGGATCGGACTT
>CAYMFX010000282.1:0-2012 GCA_964389845.1 uncultured Ruminiclostridium sp. | reverse complement strand
TATGAATAACCTCGTTCAAAATATTCCCGTCCTCGTCACGCTCCACTAAATCCAACTCTCTTGATCCGTTTTCAATGGTGAAGATTCGCTTATCAAAGGGAATAGTCGATAACAGCCAGCCTGTTAAGGTGGTTTTTCCCGATGATGTCGCTCCTGCAACGGTGGTGGAAACGCCGTAACGGACAAGGGTAGACAATAAATCCATCATATCCTCGGTTGCCGTTCCCGAACGAATAAAATCCTCTTTTTTTAGCTTTTGAGAATTAACGATTCTTATAGAAGCCGCAACTCCCACATCTTCGTCCACGAGAGGAGTTTTCAGCACGGCAATACGGATATTTTTCGAGAGATGTCCGAGAATAGCAGGAGAGGTGTTATCCAGCACCATACCCGATGCATGGAGCATTCGCCGAACAATATTTATTGCGTGTTCGGGCGACTCAAATTTTTCGTCCAACTTAATACTTTTACCGTCGGAATACTGCACAACAATATCGTCCCAAGAGTTGATATTTACCTCCTCAATGCCGCTGCCAAAGATATATTTTGTTAAAAACGAAAACTCAGCCATTTCGCTGTACAGCTTGTCAATCAGTGTCGTTTGGGTCAAGCCCTCAACGGATATTTTACGGTCAAGTAAGTATTTTCCGATATATCGCTTGACCTGCTGCTTTACCTCATCAGTGCCGGAGCTTATATTATTTATTCCTTCAACCACAAGAGCGGAATAATTGTTTGAAATAAAAGTCTGTACCTCTTTTAAAACATCGGAAAATATCTGTTTTTTATCCGACTTAAAAAACAAGTTTTGCGTATTATTCTGCGATGTTAACATAAATAAAACACCTCGTTTGCAATTTTTGAGACAGCCTTACGGAAATCCTTGCTATCCTTTTCGGTAAGACCGCCGAACAAATTTCCCGCAAGAAACTGCTTGTAAACCTCATCGGAATGGGGAATCTTAAAGTTTACGCCGCCTACGATCTGCTCGATCTCATCATCTGCCTGAAAAGACGACACATTGCTTGCCGCCTTGTATTGCTTGTTGGCATTGAATTTGTTATCAAGGAGCAGAGGCAACTGCGAATTTAAATACGATATTGATTTCAAATCGCAGGAAACAAGCCTAAGAACAGCGTCCGACTCAATCAGCGAAACCGCCGACAAAATATCGTTAGTAATATTGCTTGTGCAATCGATGATTATATAATCCGCAAGCTGCCGCAAAGCGTGAATAAGCTCTCTCGCCTGCGTTTCCGTGTACGGGGCGTAGCTGAAAGCGTTTTCCCCTTTCAGCATGGCAAACATGGTGAGGTACTCATTTTTCTTGTGAAGGATTGCGTTTTGCTTAACAAGATTCCCGTCTACATGAGCCGCTCCGAGAATATTCCCAAGCGACAGCTCCGACTCCAAATCGGAGGAGGGGCAAACGTAGGGAAGGGGCGGTGCAGACATGTCCGCAAGAACAAGTATCACATTTTTCTTTTGCGATGCAATATATCTCGCAAGCTTAACACTCATAATTGTTTTTCCCGAAGAAGGGCTACCCCACACCGCCAAAACTTGATTATCCTGCCTGTCGGGAGGCAACTCAAAACAATCGTTTTCGGGATTTGCAAGGTCAAATTCGAGGTCCAACTCCTCATCGTCATCGCCCCTTGACATCAAGGACTTAAACAAATTAGCCATTTGCGGTTACCTCCGTTTTCTCGGTTTCCGTGGTTTCTGCGGCTGTTTCAGCAGTAATTACAACCGTCTCAATTTCGGGATTCTCCGATTCATATTTTTTCTCGGCAGTCTCGCCCTGCAATTCCTTTTCCTTCGCTGCTCCCTCAGCGCTATTGCTTTCTTTTTCATCTTCCGAAGTCAATTCCTCCAACAAGTTTTCCTGTGCGGTAATAAATTTTTTCTGAATTTCATGATGTTGTCCTTTCCTATGTTTAAATTTTCATTGGGCGGCTTAACGTTGATGATAACGTTTTCGATTTCAAACAGCAGGATTTCGTCCTCAA
>CAYMFX010000281.1:0-2019 GCA_964389845.1 uncultured Ruminiclostridium sp. | reverse complement strand
GATAGAGACGCCATACAAGATTTGAAAACAGCAGCACTGAACAAGGAGTTCGATGTGCTGCTTGTTTTTATGTTCGACCGAATCGGCAGAATAGATGATGAAACGCCCTTTGTAGTAGAATGGTTCGTACATCATGGGATAGAGGTATGGAGCGTAAAAGAAGGGGAGCAAAGGTTTGACAGTCATGTGGACAAGCTTACCAACTACATTCGGTTCTGGCAGGCTTCAGGAGAAAGCGCAAAAACCTCGGCAAGAATAAAGACCCGAATGCAGCAGATGGTTGAGGAAGGAAATTACATAGGAGGTTCCGCTCCCTACGGATACCGCCTTGTAAAAAGGGGAAGGTTAAACAAAAAGGGAAACGAAGTGTACGACCTTGAGATCGATCCCGCCGAATCTGAAATCGTGAAGATGATTTTTGAAAGCACGGTAAAGTACGGACACGGCTCATTTCAGCTTGCGGATCGGCTTAATAGGATGGGACTCAGAACTCACAGCGGAGCCAAGTTCCAGTGCAATTCCATTATACGAATGTTAAAAAACAGAATATACTGCGGATATATCCAAACAAAAAACGCCTGCTCGCCATTCATTGAAAGCATTCAAATTATCGATGAGGACGTGTTCGATATGGCACAGGAAATTTTACAGCAGAGGGAAAAGAAAAACAACAGTAAACGCACTGTTGCACTTAAAACAAAGGGAGAGTCGCTTCTGTCGGGCAATATATTCTGCGGACACTGCGGCGGCAGAATGGTGGCTACTACTTATCATGAGGAATATGTAAAGGCCGACGGCACAAAAAGCATATACCATACCAAGAAATATATCTGCTACCACCGCTCGAGAAAATTGAACGACTGCGACGGACAGGCGGCATACAGAGCGGATATTGTGGAAGAAAAGGTGCTTAGTGCGGTAAAGAGCCTGTTTGATAAGATAAAGACTACGCCCGAGCAGGAGATATTGGAGCATAAATTCAAAACCCAAGCCGAGGATTGCAAAATAAAAAAGAGACAGTTGGAACAGCAGCTGGAAAAACAAACCAAGCAGCTTGAGACCTTACAGGCGGAAATCGGAAACAGCCTGATAGGGAACAGCGTTTACTCCTCTGATGACCTTGCGGCAGCTATCAAAATTGCAAAGAAGTCTGTGGAAGATACTAAAGCCAAGCTTAATGAGATGACAAGTAAGCTTGAAGAAGCGAAAAACGGAGCGGATAACGTGCCGATTCTGTACCAACGGTTTCTCGGTTGGGCAAATGAGTTTGATACGGCTTCCAATGAGCAGAAAAAGATGATTATCTGTGGGCTGTGTGATAGGATAGAGGTCAGTCGGGATTATGAGGTTAGGATTGTGGTGGATATGGATTATGGGCAGTTTTGTGGGTGATAATATACAGTGGGAAATCCCTTTTCAAAATAGGGAGATTTGTTGTTGCAATAAGCGGAAAAACATTGACAAAAGCGGGGGAAAATGCTATAATAATCACAAATGAAGTAAAGTGGAAATTTGATTTTGATTTTTGTGATTATTTTAACATTTTAGTTGAAGCGTTCGCTTCGCTCACTTTTCTCATGTTATAATATAAGTGTATAAAAGGAAAGGCAGAAGTGATATGTCAAGGAATGTGGTAAAAGCCAAGTTAGATATAATTTTTAAGAAGCTGTTTACAAGTGACAACACAGTCCTTGCTTCTTTTTTAGAGGACATTCTCGATATGCCCAAGGGCTCAATCAAAAAGATAGATGTAATCAACCCCAATATTTTGCCCTCGGCAATTGACGGCAAACAGGGTTCACTTGATTTGAAGATGTATGTTGATGATAAAGTGGTAAATGTGGAAATTCAGCTTAAAGACGAGGGCAATTTCAGAGACAGGTCGGTATACTATTGGTCTAAAATGTATGCTGATGAGCTGAAAAGGGGTCAGGAATACGAGGACTTGAAGCAGACTATTACGATAAATATTCTGAATTTCAAGCTGTTTGACTGTGAGGAGCCTTATTCAAGCTTTAA
>CAYMFX010000280.1:0-2030 GCA_964389845.1 uncultured Ruminiclostridium sp. | reverse complement strand
GTATAAAGCATTGTGCCGCCATGCTGAATAACGTCCGATACGCTTCTTACGGACAATGTTTTAATGTCCCCGTTAATAAGTCCGTTATAGCCTCTGTATATTCCCATGACCTCCATTCCTTTGGAAAGTCCTGTTCTAACAACCGCTCTTATTGCGGCATTCATTCCCGGAGCGTCTCCGCCGCTGGTCAGTACGCCTATTTTTTTCATTTTGTCAAATCCTTTCCTGCATATATATTACGCTTATAACCGTTCATTAATGCACGGCAAATTATATCTTATTCTATTTTACACTTATTAGCTAAAAAGGTCAAGTGTTTTTTTAGTCTTTTTAAATTATTTTAGTATAATATTCACTTTTCCACAAATTTGTTCAAGCCTGTCAAAAAATTTCTCATCATTTTTTACACCGGTAACTCCCTTTGGCTCGACGGTTTTTCGGGTGTCCTCAAAGCAAAGCCGAACAGGTACATTGCCCTTAAACGCCCTAAGCAGATTTAATATCTCTGTAAGCCTTTCGTCCTTTGCCGACGTCAGCTTGATAAAAAGCGTCTTGTCGGAGTCCCGAAAGGCTTCGGCCGGCTCAATAGAGTTTATCAGCAGCTTAGGATCCTCATCGTCTTTGTATCCGCCTGAGGATATTGTCCCCAATAGCTTATAAACATTGCCTTCGATAAGGACTGAACTGATTTTTTCATAAACATCGCTGAAAATAATTCCCTCAATACTGCCGCTTCTGTCCTCAAATTCGGCAAAGCACATTGGCTTTCCGTTTTTTTGAGTATGAGGCTTTTTTGATGACAGCATAGCTATCAATGGCTGTTTTTGACCGTCCTTAAAGCCGTTTAAGCCCTCCTTTGCCGAGGAAATAAGAGAGTATATATTTTTACAGCCGAGACGTTTTTTTATTCCCTCGTACCTGTCGGCAGGGTGTCCCGTAATGTAAAAGCCTGCGCTTTCCTTTTCCATTTGAAGAAGCTGAGCCGGCTTAAACTCCTCCGCATAGGGCATTTGAAATTCCGCTTCGGGTTTGCTGCTTGTACTGTTTCCGTCAAAGCCGCCGAACATATCAATCTGCCCCTCCACATTGCTGCTGCGGCGAGCCGAGAGCTTAGACAGTATATTCTCATAACACATAAACATCGAGCGGCGTGTGTGACCTAAGCTGTCCAATGCCCCCGATTTAATAAGAGCCTCTACCGCCCTTTTGTTGAGTTCCCCCCCCGAAAGCCTTGAGCACATATCGTAAAGGCTTTTGTACTTCCCCTTTTCCCGCTCGCCAACAATGTCCCTTATCACGCCCTTGCCGAGATTCTTAATAGCAAGCAGTCCGAACCGAACACCTTCCTTCTCAATGGAGAAATCAAGAAAGCTGCTGTTTATATCCGGCGGCAAAAGTTTTACATTATGCTTTTCCAAATCGGTGATATACTCGTTAAGCTTCCCCGCCGATTCCATAACGCTTGTCATAAGAGCTATCATATATTCCTTGTAATAGTGACAGCGCAAATAGGCGGTCTGATATGCGAGCCAGGCATACGCCGCCGCATGGCTTTTGTTGAAGGCATAGGAAGCAAAGGAGGACATCTCGTCAAATATCTCGTTGGCAATTTCGGCGGACACTCCGTTTTTTACGGCTCCGCAATTGGTTTCCGTACCGTAAATAAATGCGTTCCGCTCATTTTCCATAACGTCCTTTTTCTTTTTTGCCATAGCCCTGCGAACCAAGTCGGCACGGCCGTATGAATAGCCGCCGACGGTGCGGCAAATCTGCATTACCTGCTCCTGATACACAATACAGCCGTAGGTCACCTCTAAGATGTCCTTTAGCAGCGGGTGGCGATAGGTTATTTTATCGGGGTGGTGGCGGTTCTCAATATAAGTGGGAATAGACTGCATAGGTCCGGGACGGTAAAGTGAAATAACCGCCGTCAGATCCTCAATTGAGGTGGGCTTAAGCCGTGAAAGCACCGAGGTCATGCCTGCGCTCTCGAACTGAAAAACTCCCGCCGTTTGACCTGCGGTAAGCAT
>CAYMFX010000279.1:0-2034 GCA_964389845.1 uncultured Ruminiclostridium sp. | reverse complement strand
TGTGTTCTATATTCCTTTAATAATGCCCTCTTCACATCATTAAGCATGGGCACTTAGAGAGTGTGTTTCACACGTTCCTTTACTTCTTCCTGTTTACCGTATGCGCTCGGTACTAACTGATACGGCAGTTTAAATGCAAGAACTTACCTCTTGCCCGTAGATTGTGGAACCTTGGTTGTCGGGATAGGTAAGGTGACAACAGGTATATTATATAGTATAGTTATGTGCAGGATGAACAATAAGTTTGTAGATATTTGGCGAGTAATTGCATTGATTTTTCAGATTAGCATATAGTATAATAAAACAAATAGTACATTTGTAAAACAATAACAAAAATCCATTAGCAATCATTAAAATTCAAAAATTGTATTGACAATACTTAATTCATGTGATATAATATACATGTTTTGTTTTTCAATTTGTGCAAAATAACAAAAATGTAAGAGATGCTATACAAGGAACTGTTATAAATCACAGTAAGGTCAAAATAACGGCTATGTTTTTATCATAGATTTATGTATATTAAATAATTATCGGATGTGAAAAATGACGAATGAAGAACTGCAAAGCTTAATATCTCAATTAGATACCAAGCAGCGAGAAGCTTTAGAGAAGCATATAGAGTTTGAAGCATATCCAGATATTGAAAAAGCGAACTTGTCTAACCTGAAACGAAAAATATATGAAAAATATGCCAAAGTTATTTCGGATTTGGTAGCAAAAACAGAGGTTTATGTTCATGACCTTCCAAAACAGATTTGCGGGTTGATAGAAACTGTTTTTAGAATTTTAACTACATCTTCTGCTGAACCCGACGAAAATGATCAAATTCGGCTTTGTGCAGCGAGTTTTAAATACGAAAATTTCTTAGTTGATACATTACGAGCTGTGCTTATTGATTGTTACATAAAAAGAATAAAGCAGTACCATAAAATACTAAATAAATTTAATCATAAGGCAGTTAAGATAGGTTCAAGCCCCTTTATGAAAGAAATAAACAGATTATCAAAGTGTCTAAAAAAAGAATATAAGCAAGGAAAGAAAAAATTCAAGACGCAATATTCTCTTGGCATCTTTGAATACCTGACTGTATTGGGAAAGTTTACGCCTATTGAAAAAGTTTTCCCTGTAATCGAAAAAATACTCCCTTATAACATTGATATTTATTTGGATATTTGTAATAACAAAATTAGCGAATTTGAAAATTGTATTAAAGATGCAGAAATGATCATAGCGCATTGTGAAGACAATTATGCTCTTATTATTAACAATGGATATAATTCTTCTCTGCTGAGAAGATTAATATCACATATTCCGGAATTAATTTCATTTGCGTTTACTGTCTATGCTGCTATTGTATTTTTAATGAAACGGATATAAGATTATGGTTAAATCAAAAAACAAAAAAATGCCTACCATAGTGACAACTCGTGATTTAGGGGAAATAATTCTGAAGAAAAATGTCGTTCCCACTCCTATCTATACATCAGGAAGAGAAACAAGTCATATTGTTAATCCTCGTGGAACAATATTTTCTAAGGCAAAACGCAGAAAGTCTCCTAAATTTTGATAAGCTATAATGAATAAACTAAAGGAAAAACAAGGAATAAGAGCGTTGGAAGATTCCATTTTGGAGCATTATAATGCAGAAGTAATTAATACTACTCCAAAAACAGAAAATGAATTGCTCAAAGCTTATCAGATGTATACAGATGAGTTATATCAATATTTAAGGGTTACAGTAAATCATTTTATGCACGCTCTTAACAATGAAATCAGAGCTATGTTAGGTCATTTATCCGAATATAGGAGTTCAAATACTTCTCCTGGGAAAAGAGATTTGGAAAAGGCGTATGGGCATTTTCGCCGATTGAATTTGGATGCTCTGAAAATTTTGTGCGATGAGTTCGATAGAAGCTTATCCAAAATTCTAAAAAAACAAAGTCGCTATGATTATCGTGATGTACATATTGATTACTTAAAAGATTTCGGGGAAAAATATATTGATGCTAAAAATGCTTATATTAAAGCTCA
>CAYMFX010000278.1:0-2045 GCA_964389845.1 uncultured Ruminiclostridium sp. | reverse complement strand
ACGAGTAGGCTGATTATAATATTCTCTACGGGCTTTATCAGGATTAGCTTTCATAGCGGCTTCTACTTTGTCTTTTGTCAGAAGAGGAGTATATGGTTTACCATTCATATAAGTTGTAATTGCACAATCGCAAATCATATCCGCTACAAAATAATCCCTATCACCAGCTAACATATGTTTTGCAAAGTTTTTATAATGCTTATAGAACATTTTGCTCATGTCATCCTGAGATGATGCATAAACTAACTGGGTAGGGCATTTCCGTTTCTCTGTTTCAGGGTTAAACATATCATCTGTAGAAGTTTTAAATTCGGTATTCTGTGTTGCAAAAGCTTCACAGACAGCAATTAATTCATCAGAAGAAAACGCCGCCTCATCAAAAAATACCAAACTTGCACGCCTACTTCTGTTATTATCTGGCTTACCATTAAGCGTAAATATTTCACTACCATTATAGAAGCTAACGTGGAAACTTTCTGGATTGTGTTGAAAACCTGTTTTATTATTTGTAGACTTAACAGTTTCTTTTTCAACAATATCCTGGAGTGAATCAATAGAAGCGGCGGTTTTACCAATCCGTAATACAATTTCTTCGATTTTAGAAAATGTTTCCTTAGACTGATTACCAACAGAAGATACGATATAGATAGCTTGATTCTCATACAAAATAGCTTTTAGTATCATGAATACTGCGCCAAGGAATGATTTTCCAAAGTTTCGGCTACAGCACCATAAGACGTGTGGTTTATTCCAGCTTTCTTGTAGTATGTATTTCTGGCTGTCAATTAGGCGGATACCCAACAGATCCTCACAGGCAATACAGGGGTTACGCCTGTAATAAGCAATTGATTCAGCATCTAATTCACATATTTTGCGCTTTCTATCAGACAACAGGCGTTTAACTTTTCTATAAGCCACTAACCAACACCTGCCTTCAATCTGTCATTTTCTAATGTTAAAATACGAATTTTCTCTTTTAATTCATCAACCTCTTTATTAAGAGATGCAATCATATCAAGTTGCATTTCATAAATTTCCTTTTTATCATTTTCATCGAAAATGCCATTTTCTTTAATTGCCTTTATGGACATATCTGTTGCCCACTGACTTCCAACCCCTCTTAACTGGTCATAGTAATCAGCTTCAGCTTTATCAAAATCTTTTTCCCGTAAATCCCTCATAAGATATGTAAGAGTAGATTTTCCAGCATCTTTATTGGAACGATTCTTTACAGAAATCTCATTTTCCTTTGCAATTTTGTCATTGCTTTGAACTAACTTATTTTTAATATCGCTCAAAGTTTTGATACTATCAGCGTCTTTTAAAGGATCTAGCTGAGACATCTTCTTGTCACAAATATCAATCTGATAATTGTTTTTTATAATCTGTAATATTTGCGAGAGTTTGTATGCGTCATCTGCATTAGAATCGTCTTCAAGATAGGGCGATAGCTGATTAAAAAGAAATTTTCTGCCTTCTTCTGGATATTCTTCAAATGGATCATATCCAACAACTTCGATGGCATATTGTTTGTTCTGTTTATCTTGCTTCGACCAAATAATTTGCTTATCAATTTTGCTAGAATCATTTATTTGTGATTTATTATCTTCAGACATTTTTATATCCGAATTAGAATTTTTTAATACTGTACTTCGTTTTTGAACAAAACCATCTTTCTCGGAATCCTCAAAACTTCTTCCTACGAGCTGACGCAAGCTATTACAATTTTTCATATAAAGTTTTATAATATCATCACCATGATTTTTAATTTCACTTTTAGGTATATACGAATGTTCTTTAATAAATTGGTTAATAGCACTTTGCAAATTATCTTTATAAAAAGGGAAATCAGTCTTTCTCAAAAGATTTTTAAATTTTCCCTCATCAATTTCACCCGTTTCGTTATTCATAGAATTTGAAATAAAACATTCTTTACAAATATTTATTTTCCCATCTGTTGCATATAAAGGAGATTTTGTAGAATAAAACCCCGTGGATAATGATAATTCACGCCCACAAGATGTACATTTCTTTTTTACAGATTG
>CAYMFX010000277.1:0-2048 GCA_964389845.1 uncultured Ruminiclostridium sp. | reverse complement strand
TTATGATACGACAATGATTACTCAAACAGGTACATCAAATGCTATTGACGCAAGTAAATATAGTATTATTTTTGCTTTGGAAGATGTAGATTCTTGTGTTTGGGGAGATAATACAACTTCTCCTGTTATTTTTGAATGGGTTATAAAGAAAAAGGGTGTTGAAAAACCTACAATATCTAATGCTGAATTTACATATAATGGAGGAACTCATACGCCTTCAGTAAAATATGACAACTCTTGCATTGAGCTTTCGGGAGATTTATCGGGTATTAATTCAGGTGAATATGAAATCATTGCCTCTCTTATAAATTCAAAAAATTATTATTGGAATGGCAATTTGGAGGAAGATTCAGAACCTATAATTCTTGCTTGGACTATTTTAAGAAAATCTACCGAAAAGCCCTATATAGACCCCGATAAATTACCGTACAATGGTAAGGAACAAACGCCTAATATCGAAAATTTAAGAAGAAATATAATGACGCTTTCGGGCGATGTTAAAGCAGAAGAGGTTGGACAATATACTATCATAATAAAGATTAATGATAACTATCAATGGGAAGACGGTAATAGCGAAGATTTAGTTCTTAATTGGGAAATAGAAAAAGTAATTGTTCCAATACCGATTGTTACTGAAACAGAATTTGTTTATGATGGTGGCGTTCATACACCTAAAATACAACAGTTAAATGTTGATATGATAAAAACATCGGGAACTTTAAGTGCTACAAACGCTGGCAATTATCATATTACTTTTATTTTGGCAGATAAAGAGCATTGTTATTGGGAAGATTTAACGAATGAGAATATTACTATTGATTGGGTAATCAATAAAATCTCAGTTAAAAAGCCTATTGTCACAAATACTCATTTTATTTATAATGGTGGTAAAAATGCACCTACTATAACAGGTTATAAGAAAGATGTTATGGTTATTGAAGGTGTACTTGAAGCAATAAATGCCGGAAATTATGGTTTTAATATAAGTTTAATAAGTCGCACTAATTACGAATGGGAAGACGGCACAAATACAGTTCTTAATTTTGCTTGGGATATAGGCAGAAAACCTATACCCGTACCATATCTTGATCCTGATTCTTTCGTATATGATGGAAATTATCAAGCGCCGAGAATAGTCAATTATGATAAAACTATAATGAATATTCACGAAGATAGCGTTACAAAGGCAAAAGAAGTTTCTACTTATACAATTACTATATATTTAGGTAAAGAAATTGATGGCAGATATATTTATAACTATGAATGGGAAACCGGTGGAATAAATGCTCTTAAATTAACTTGGAATATTACACAAGGAACAATAAAATATCCTACTATCGTAAAAAATGTTTTGATTTTTAATGGAGCAATTCAATCGCCTATTTTGGACGGGTTTATCTCAAAAATTATGGGCACTAACGGAACGGCAAAGGCTAAAGATGCAGGTGAATATAAGATCGGATTTATTTTGACTGATAAAAAGAATTATCGGTGGGAAGACGGTGTTGTTGAGGGCGAACAATATGATTGGCAGATTGTTCCTGCTGAACTCGACAAAGAGACTGAAATGCCTGTCCAATTTCCTGTTCTTGTATATAATGGTTTGTATCAAACGCCGAGTTGGAACAACTATAATTCTGGCAAACTTAGTATTAGTAATGTTACAAGAGAGAAAAATGCCGGAGAATATATAGCTAAGTTTACACCTACAAATAATTATGTATGGGAAGATGGAACAAGAGATTCTATTGATGTTATATGGATAATTGATAAGTTAGGTATTAAAAGACCTGAACAAGAAGGGCATTTGTATTATAACGGACAAGAGCAATCACCTAAATGGAATATTGATCCCAATTTAGAAGCAATCACTTTTACAGGCGAAACAAGCGGTATAGAAGTAAGAAAGTATGAAGTTGCTTGTATATGTGACAGTAATTGCTATTTTATAAATGGGGATAACATAAGTATTGGCGAAGATAATGTTTTTAAAAGCACAACAATGACTAATAACGTAAGTTCTTGTGTTGCTTTTTGGAAAATAGAAA
>CAYMFX010000276.1:0-2050 GCA_964389845.1 uncultured Ruminiclostridium sp. | reverse complement strand
TGCATTATTGCAATAGATGATACAAAAATTAAAAATAACGCTGATCTTAAGGTTAAAATGGCTCACGAACTGGGGCATTGTGAAACAGGTGCGTTTTATAATCGGTACAGTTCGTTTGATGAGATTGGCAAGCATGAGTATCGTGCGGATAAGTGGGCAGTGTATGAACTCATTCCTTTTGATGAATTAATAGAGGTTTTGGAAAAAGGTTGTAATGAAATATGGGAATTGGCAGAGCATTTTGATGTACCTGAAAGCTTTATTAAGAGGGCGTTTGATATTTATAGGGCAAAAGGATTATTATAATAAATAAAAACATTGTATGGAGGTAAAAATGGATTTTATTGATCAAGTAAAACAATTTTCTAAGAGAGTAGAATCACTTAAAGACGGGTTAAATACAGAAGAAGCAACCAAAACGGCAATTATTATGCCTTTCTTTTCGCTTTTAGGCTATGATGTATTTAATCCTGAAGAATTTGTTCCTGAGTACACAGCGGATGTCGGAATAAAAAAAGGAGAAAAAGTTGACTATGCAATAATGAATGATGGAGTTCCTGTCATCTTAATTGAATGTAAATGGATTGGAGAGCCTCTCGAAAAGCACGATAGCCAGCTTTTTAGATATTTTGGAACAACCAAAGCCAAGTTTGCTATACTTACTAATGGTCAATATTATCGTTTTTTTACAGATTTAGAAGAAGCAAACAAAATGGATGAAAAACCATTTTTAGAAATTAACATACTTGATATAAAAGAAAATCAAGTAGCCGAATTAAAAAAATTTCACAAGTCACAATTTGATATAAATAATATTTTTAATGTTGCTTCTGATTTAAAATACAGCAGTGAATTTAAAATTAAACTTTCTCAACAGCTCCAACAGCCCAATGATGATTTTGTAAAATATTTTTTAACGGGCATTTATGACGGAAAATTTATGCAATCTGTCGTTGACAGATTTCGTCCTGTATTAAAAAAAGCTCTTAACGACTATATAAGTGAGCTTATGAATGATAAAATCAAAAATGCCCTTGGAACAAGCACTGAAATTGAAACTAAATCAGAGAGTCAAGAAGAAGCGGAGAATGAAAAATCAACCGAATCTGGAACAGCTTCAAAAATTATAACCACCGAAGAAGAACTGGAGGCTTTTTACCTTATAAAAAATATGCTCAAAAGTTACGTGCCTGTTGAAGACATCACATGCAAAGATACTGAGAGTTATTTTTCAGTCTTGTATAAAGGAAAAACTACTCGATGGATATGCCGTTTTTACTTTAATTCCTCCAAAAAATATCTTGCTGTACCTGATGAAAACAAAAAAGAAATTAAGCATCAAATTACAGGCATATATGATATTGACAATTACAAAGACAAAATAGTAAATTCGCTAAATAAATACATATAAATCCTGTCTATGAAAGGAATTACGTAAAATGGCGCTCCCAGAAAAAAGATGAAGAATTGTCTTTTCGGTTTATGATGTCAGAACATAAAGAATTTGATAAAAAAATTAGTGAATTTGAGGAATTTTATCAACAATCTGCAAAAACCGTTTCCATTGATGAAAAAATTGAATTATTAGAAAAAGCCGCTGCAAGCTTTAAAAAGGCAAAAGAAAGCGCATATAAAACAAAAGGCGGAACAATATACTTTCAGGATACGTATGAGCACCTTCATAATTCACGAAATGAGGATTTTTCATATCTTGAACTTATTGAAGATGAAATAGAAGATTTGATTGAAGAGCGAGATTATACCATACCAACATTGAAAAGGATCATATCTGAACATAATGGAATAATGCAAAAAGACATTTATCAATATGCACCCGATATTCCAAAAAGTGAGGTTCAAAGATATATTAAACAATTTGAAAAAGAAGGTACGATAAAAAGAACTAAAAAAGGAAAATCTTATATTTTAGAATTATTATAAAGAAAGGAATTGATATAATGGTTCTTCCACCGTTTGAAGTATTCCTTGCTGAAAAAGAAGATTCAGCACTCGAAGGCATTCTGAACAAAATTCCCAAAGGCGATCCTAC
>CAYMFX010000275.1:0-2054 GCA_964389845.1 uncultured Ruminiclostridium sp. | reverse complement strand
AATGCCACGGGTGGGCTTTTCCTGAACCGTTTGCAATCGTGATTTTTGCCTTTCCTGCTCTTGCGGAATAGCCCTTTGCTCCCGGATAGGAGCTGTAATAATGAGTGCCGCCGTGAAAGTTTACTATATCCCCCACCTGATAGTTTTTTCTTGCGGGAGGATTTGAAGCTCTTTGTTTTTCTACCGTTGCTTTTGGTTTGGAAGAGGAGGTTTTTATATTTACTGTCTTTGTGCCGTAATCCCGATACTGCTTTAGCTTGATTTTTACCGTCAAGTCAAAACCTTCCTTTGCCTCCTCGGTAATTTTGTAATCTTCAAGGGAAACCTTCATATTGGTGGAAAACAAAACCTTTCCGCCCGGCATTGTCCTTGAAACAATAAATTGAAAGGGCTTTTTATCAGTTTTAAGCCTTTCAAAATACCCGAGAAAGAACGCTGCTCCCCTGAACCCCGATTTATAGACCGCAAAGGGGTATTTGACCTGCGGAATACTGCACTCAAATTCAACCTCAGACAGCTCTGGAGCTTTCAAAATGTTAATTTCTCCTTGATTTATCAGCGTTAAGGTTTCATTGGCATTGTTGATTTTTATTTGCAGCTTCTCGGGAGCAATGGGCAGCAGGCACTTGTCCAAATAAAAATCATATCCGTTTTTGCTCATCAGGCATGTACTCCTTCCGCAATAATATAAACTGCTTCATTAACTGCGTCTGTCAGTCCGTCAACTACTCCGTCCAAATCCATTTTGCCGGAAATATTATTGTTATTTGTCTGCTCAATAGTGATTTCGGCGGTTGTGAATCTGTTTACCGTCTCCTGCTCGGCAATGTCACGAAGATATTTTAAATCCTCCTCGGTGATGCTCAAACTATCTTTTATATCCGAAGTGTTGTCGCCGATTTCGCCTCCGATTTCAGCTAATTCCCGAATTTTGTCCTCAAAGGCATTAATATCTTCATTGCCGTCCATACCATTGAACAGTTTTTCAAATGCTTCGTTAAATCGGAACTCCTTAGCTTGATCCCCCCAGTCCTCGACGAGGTTATCGTAAGCGTTTAAATCCCACTCCTTCAGAACAGTAGTATTTTGTTTAACTATATTGTCAATGGATTTCAGCGCTTCCCGCCTTATAGCTTCAATGCCGTTCTTTGAGAACATAAAATCAATATCGACGGTTTTTCCGCCAAGGGTCTCTACAATGGAGTTGTAGACCTCCATCATACTTTTCCATATATCTATAAGCCAGCTTGCATTATCAACAATTCCCGATACCATATTTGCAAAGAAGTTCACAATATTTATACAAGCGTTTCTCAGGGATTCCGCTACATCATTCTGCACTTTGATTATGCCGTTTCCTACGGGAACCACAACCGAATTGTAAAATCTGCCTGCAAACTTCATTTGTCCCTTCCACATATTTACAAGGAAGTTCCTGAAACCCTCGCAGTTGTCCCAGAGCCACATAAGAACAGCTACCAACGCTACAATAGCTATGATTATCCAGAATATAGGACAAGCATATATTGCCGAATTAAGACTGTCCTGTGATGCTTTTTGAATGAGTGTTGCTCCCGAAGCCAAAAGACTTACAAGCTTCCAAACCGCCAGTGCTCCCACAATACCCCAAACAATAGGTTCAATCGTCCCCCAGTTCTCGGAAACAAAATTGCCGATAGACGCCACAATTTCCATAATGCCCAAAGCCGCCCCTGCAACAGCAGCAAGCCCATTTACGGCATTATCAACAAACTCCTGAAATTTCTCATCATTTGCTAACTCGTTAAGCTTCTCCAAAACAGGCTCAAAGGCTTCCAACGCACGATTTTCAAAGGACGTCCATATCTGATCAAAGGTTTTAGGCATTTTTTCAAACTGTGCATTGGTTTTGTCGGCAGCGGCAAATACGGCATTTTTAACAATATTTGATGTAATCTTGCCTTCCGCTGCCATATCCTTTAATTGCCCTTTTGGAACTTCCATATAATCAGCAATCGCTTGAATGATATTCGGGGCTTGCTCCAAAATGCTGTTGTATTCCTCGCCACGAAGAA
>CAYMFX010000274.1:0-2055 GCA_964389845.1 uncultured Ruminiclostridium sp. | reverse complement strand
ATTATTTGTTGCTTTTCCCGATTACTCATTAAATAACAATAATTACGCTATCATCAGCAAAATCATCTTCTAAAGTCGCCGTGCAAACTATCTTTTTGTTTTCCGAATTGCTCTTACTATCCTTATCTTTAAGCGAATCCGCTGATACAGGCAATAATAATGACGCACAAAAAGAAACAACCAATATGACGCTTAAAGCCTTTTTACAAAATGTCTTCATTTTCATTTCTCCTTTCAAACCCAGCATGGTCTCCCCCTTCATTTCTCTCTTCAAACCTATCATGAATTTCCTTAACGTCTTCCTTAGATACTATGCCTTTCTCATATGCTTCTTTAAGCCGAAAAATCGTCTTATCGTGACAAATATAAATTGTTCGTGAATCTGGAAATGTAAAATGCACACCGCCAATTTCTTGTTCAACAATACATTGTAAAGAATCTTCCACCGGAATGAATGCGGTGGCATCATTTTGATATGTGCCAAAGTAATAAGTTATTTCAAAATCTTCCTCCGCTACTCTATCACCATAATATTCAAGATAGTCGCACTTAACACTATCATACAATTCCTTATCCATTCCCAACTCATGAAGATTATGAATTTCCTTAACGTCCTCCTTAGAAACAATACCGCTCTCATACGCTTCCCTTAGCGGTGTAAAGCTTCCTTTATTATATACATAAATAGGCTGCGAATTATAAAATTTAAAATGAACATCTGCTACATTTTCTTCAAAAATTGAATCATAATAGTATTCATTTGATGTAATAAATAATGCAACAGCATCATTCTGATACGTACCAAAATAAGCACCAATTTCAACATCATCTACCATACTATCATTATTACGATATTTTGCATAATCCCTCTTAATCTTCTCCTGTGTCTCCTCCGTCCAAGTCAGCGGTGCTATAGACTGCTCACACGAGCATAATCCAAGCAAAAGAACCCCGCACAAAATAAAGCATAAAAATTTTTTCATCTAATAACCCCCTTTAAAATGTTTGTTTTATTCATTATAACATAATTTCCTAAATTTGTATACAAAAAAACAAACAAAAATGCCTTAAATTATTTGTTGCTTTTCCAGATTACTCATTAAATAACAATAATTACGCTATCATCAGCAAAATCATCTTCCAAAGTTGCCGTACACAAAACTTTTTTATTTTCCAAATTGTCTTTTTTATCATTATCTTTTAAAGAATCCGCTGATACAGGTAATAACGACATACAAAAAGAAACAGCTATAACAACACTTATAACCCTTTTACAAGTTGCATTCATTTTCTTTTCTCCTTTCAAACCTATCGTGAATTTCCATAACATCTTCTTTAGATACTACGCCGTTTTCATATGCTTCTTTAAGCCGAGAAATAGTCTTATTATGGCAAATATAAATCGTTCTTGAATCTGGAAATGTAAAATGCACACCGCCAATTTCTTGTTCAACAATACACTGAAATGAATATTCTACTGGTATAAATGCGGTGGCATCATTCTGATATGTGCCAAAATAATAAGTGATAATAAAATCTTCCTCCGTTACACTATCACCATGATATTCAAGATAGTCGCGCTTAACACTATCATACAATTCCTTATCCATTCCCAGATTAAACAAATAATGAATTTCTCCTACGTCATCTTCAGAGACTATACCCTTTTCATAAGCTTCTTTAAGAGGCATAAAACTCCCTTCTTGATATATTTCAACAAAATCCGTGTCCATAAAAGTAAAATGAAAACCGGCAATATCTTCTTCAACAACCTGGATGAGGTATCCTATTTTTGTTGAAAATAAACATAAAGCAACAGCGTTTTTTTGATAGATACCAAGATAATGCTTAATTATAACATCATCCGAATTATTATCATTGCTACCGGAAATAGTGTTATGATATTTTGCATAATCCTGCTTAATCTGATTCTGCGTCTTCTCCGTCCACTCCAGCGGTGATACAAACTGCTCACACGAGCATAATCCAAGCAAAAGAATCCCGCACAAAATAAAGCATAAAAATTTTTTCATCTAATAACCCCCTTTAAAATGT
>CAYMFX010000273.1:0-2062 GCA_964389845.1 uncultured Ruminiclostridium sp. | reverse complement strand
CAGTAAGGTCATCATAACGCTGCTGTCCGTTGCCCCATTTACCTGCCCAAACCTCTGCTACGATTTCATCAAGTGACTTTTTAGCGGTTGTTCCTACGGTTATTCCGTGCGCCTTGTACCAAGTGGCGGTTTCGGAGCGATAATCCACAACGGAAGCAATGCCGATCAACTTGCCCAAGAATACGGTTTATCAGTTAAGACGATTATTAGAACTGTCACGAAAAAGCCTATGCCAAAAGCATAGGCTTTTGGCGGGGCTAAATTCTGTTAGCATACAAATTATATGAATTATATTGTAATTGTTTACGATTTCAAAGGCTATATTTATGCCTTGCGAATAAAGCAGTTTTGTACATCATGCACAAAAATTTGACGGTTTTGGGGAGGGTGAGCGAGGCGGAGAAAAGGGGCGTTTAGGTTATAACTTAAAATTTGGTTAAAATTGGTTGTTCCTGTAAAACCGCTTAAATAAAGGGATTGTGCTTTATATAATTTGCGGGGAAGTGCTTCCCCGCAACAGCTTAAAAACTTCCTCGCCTTCCCCGCGTTTTCAATCATAAAGTTCCTGTCGATTATTACTGACCATTTTAATACTAAAATGAAGGAATCCGCTCCCGATAGGCATTTAAACGATTGCCTTTTCATTAAAATGGTCTTAAAATGATTTTTTAAAACGATCTGCCCGATCCTGCCCAAAAAGAAAAAAGAGGGCGTTTTGCCCTCAAAATTTTTGACACGTTAGTCGACTAATCATTTCGTTAGGCTCCGCTTGCGGTTCGTAATAATCCGCATTGCAAAGCCTTTTTTTCTGCCGCTTGTCTCGATAAACCTGTTTTTTCCGTGATTTACCGTTTTTGGATTTTGCTTGTCAAATAACAACAGTGATAGGTATAGCTGCAGGCTTTGCATGTTCAATAAAAAATCGATTTTGGAGAAATTTTACTTTTATTTTGTCCGCAATTATGTTTAATGTATTTATGCTGTTGCGAATGATATTTATTTCTGAATCATGGCTTTATTTGTTATTCTCATTTATCATATGGACGGTTCTATGCATTTTGGAAATATTTTTCTTGCGCGAAAAGGGAATCGTTAGTAGGAAAAAAATTGGACGAATGATAGAAGATTTTACTTCTACTGCTAATCCGAATAAAGATGTATGTATTTTCGCAGGAGATATTGATTTCTTTGGAGAAGTTCTTGAGAAGTCGGAACCTAATGGCACTAAAGCATCAATGAAAAAACGCCATTTATTCGTATTGAACGAAAGAATAGAACAAAAACGTATCGACCGATTACAGGATAAGGCAAACATAGAAAATAATAGCCAGTTTAAGCAATTAAAAGACGCTAAGTTTAGACGTATATGTATTTTATGTGTTAAGCCACTGCTCCCGAAAGACAACATTAAAGATGACTATCACAAAGATCGCATTAGGATTGGATACATAAAGGAAGTGCTTGGTGAAAGGGTTCATTTTAAGTTTTTCAATGATGATTGCGACAATTGTTTCTTTTATGAGCAGAATAATTGCATGTTGCAAAGCTGTTCTAATCAATGCTCTATAAGTTTACAAGAGCCAAGTAAATGCCCCAGAAATAATAGTGACTTTTCGCACCCATCCTTGCCTGACACTACATTGCGTGGAAGGATAGTCACAAATAGAGAAACAGATGCTAAATGTGTTGCAATAACCACTAAAAGATCATCTAGAAAAGATTACATTTTAAGACAATACGGTTCTGGAGAGAAAGAGAGTAGCCTTTACAATGTAATCTGGAAAGTATGGTGGAAAATGTGTGAGGAAGATAATGATTTTATTGATAAATGTGTAAAAGAGTACAATGAATCTAAGGCAGATAATGTAGAGGATAAAAAATGAATACCATTATTGCTAAAAAGTATCTCTGTTTTGACGCTCTACTTGAAATGATTGTCGCTGATACATCACTACCATTTTGTTTTTCTCAAGACTATTTTGCAGAATTATTTGGGATTACTATCCCAGCTGGAGAGCAAACAACGATAAAAAATGTAAAGTATAGTGAGAACATCAAAGAA
>CAYMFX010000272.1:0-2079 GCA_964389845.1 uncultured Ruminiclostridium sp. | reverse complement strand
CGCCCTGCAAGAGAGGGCGTCCCCTGTTATTGTACAGCAGCGCATTGTTCTGCGAGGTTATCCTCGCACACGGTATTGTGTTTTTTACAGTTCCTTTAAAAACGTTCAAAGAATGTTTATAAATTAGAAATAGTATTATTAATCAATTTTTTCGATTCCCTTTGCAGAACAACAAAACAATATTAAAGGAAGAATTAATCTATGAACATTAAAAAAATAACAGTCTCGGCAATAGCAGCGGCACTGTCACTATCACTGACAGCCTGTGTAAATCAGCAATCCGTTCAAACAGAGCCGCAAACAAACGCCCCCCAAACCAGCCAATCGGAAACCCCAACCACTCAGGCAGGCGCTCCTCAAAGCAGCCAAACTGAACCTTCGCAATCTGCCGCTCAAACCGAACCTCAGCAATCCTCCGCCCAAACAGAAGCCCCTCAATCCTCCGCCCAAACAGAACCTCCCCAAAGCAGTCAATCAAACACTGCCCTTCCGTCAGACCTGTCCGACATTCCCGTATCAGCTGCAAGCGCTTTCTTATACGAGTTTGACGACGATCACGGCGGTATCTGCATTACCGATTATCTCGGCGATTCGCCCAAGGTAAGTATCCCCGGCACTATAGACGGCAAGCCTGTGGTTGAGGTAGAATTAGACGACTGCAAAAAAGAAATAACCTACCTTATTATGCCCGAAGGCGTTATAGAATTTGAACTGCCCGAATATACAAAATCAAGCTTGGAATTTATATATATTCCAAGCACTGTAATCGAGATTGACAGCTATGCCTTCAGAGATTGCACAAGACTTACAAGAGTCGCTATACCGGAGAACGTTATAGAGATTGGGGAAGGCGCTTTCTATGCTTGTTCTGGTCTTACCGACGTTAATATTCCGGGCAGCGTCAGAGAAATAGAAGAACATACATTTCACGGCTGTACAAGCCTTACAAGCATTGCTATCCCCGAAGGAGTTGTCGAGATAGACGATTGGGCTTTCCGCAGCTGCTCAAGCCTTGAAAGCATTACTGTTCCCGACAGCGTTATCAAAATAGGCGACGGAATCTTTGAAGCCTGCACAAGCCTTACAAGCATCACATATAAGGGACAGACCTACAATAAGGCAAGCGATTTTGAGAAAGCGTTCAACAAACGATAAAATGAAAGAATACGCCCCCGTGAAAATGGGGGCGTATTATTGTTGTTAAAATTTTAATTAGAACAAGCTCTTCCTTTTAGCTCATGCTCCAAAACATCGGCATACCTTTGAATTTCATTTTCAATTGTTTCGGCATAATCTAAAATCTCCGCATTATTTTTGTATAAAAGCGGGTCTTTTCGTATTTTAATTACTTTGGCAAGGAGAGCTTCGCAAGGGCAGAGCCTTTCCTTCAATGCCCATTCTCCGGCGGCTGTCTTGGCGATTATTTTTCCTGTCCTCAATGTATATAGGCATCTTGAAATATCGAGAAGCCAACCAAAGGTATAAAGACTTCGACCGGATAATCCGGCATATTTGCGTATCGTTTCATAATGCCGCTGTACAGATTTTATAAGCTTATGATAATTCGGACGGAGTAAACTGCCCCTTACATCTTTTCCGCACAATAAAACGCCGTCATCAAGAAGCTGACACATACAGAATGAATCAAAGGTATAATGACTGTCTATTCTCTCCCCGCTTGTTCCCCAGTATACAACAGTATCGGCTTCGCCGGAGCAAAATGCGTCAATTGTCATCATACCGCCTTCAAAGAATCTGTAAAACCGATTTTCGGGAAATTCGTCAAGCATTGCTTGACGAAGCCCTACAAGCTTCTGCGCCTGCGCTTCCGAGATTTTTTGTTCCGTCAATACAAGTATATCAATGTCGCTCCAGCCAAATTGAAAATCGTCAATTGCAGCAGAGCCATAAAGATAAACAGAAGGAGCGTTACCTTTCAGAATTTCCGTAATGTACCGAGTCATAGTTTGAATTGCATTGTTCAATTCCTCCATGATATTCTCCTCCTCCATGATATTCTCCTTAAGGTTAGGGGCATGTTTGAAAAATAAAGAAAAATGTGCTAAATTAACAAAATAG
>CAYMFX010000271.1:0-2106 GCA_964389845.1 uncultured Ruminiclostridium sp. | reverse complement strand
ACGCCTTCTTTTCAAAGGTTGACGACAAGGACGAGAAAGCAACTCGGCTGTACACCGTAATCGGCAAGCTTAACGAACACAATCCAGAAATAAAAACCCGCATTTCAAATGGCGGAAAGTTTCTGAACATCGACCCTGCACAGGTGTTTGAGATCGCGGACTTTTCGTTTCCGAAAGAGTGGGAAGATAACGTACACATCAGGGAAAATAAGAAAATTCCTAAGCCGCTTGTGCATTTTCTGTCGTTGAAAAGAAAGGCGGGCGCCTTATGAAATTCGCTTTGAATAAACCCGTAAAAATTGTAATGCTTGGAGCAGGCGGAACAGGCGGTCATATTGCTCCGCATTTATATAGGCTGCTTCACGCTCTCGAAAGACCTGTTGAAGTTATAATCGCTGACGGTGACATTGTTGAGGAGAAAAACCTTGTTCGTCAAAACTTCATATCATGCGACTTGGGGAGAAATAAGGCGCAAGTGCTTGCGGAACGGTATGCTTCGGCGTTTGGAATGGAGATACAGTATATTCCCGATTTTGTGGAAACCGAGGAAAAGCTGACAGCACTGCTCAAACCAAGGTTTTCGTATGCCACTCCCGAAACACTTATAATCCTTATAGGCGCGGTAGACAATAACAAGAGCCGTCAATTATGTCATAATGTATTTAATAAATCAGACAACTTGATTTACATTGACAGCGGCAACGGTGAATTTACAGGACAGGTTGTTTGCGGTATTCGGCGCAAGGGAAAGACCTATTACAAGCCTGTCGGAGAAGTCTATCCCGATATTCTCGAAGATACGGACAAATTCCCGACAGAGTTGTCCTGCGCCGAAGCGTCCGTTTCCGCTCCTCAAAGCATTGCAGCAAACATTATGGCAGCGACTGCTGTTGTATCTTACATCTACAATATTTTGGTGCTCGGAAATATTGAGGTTAAAAAGGTTACGTTCTCCACCAAGTCGATGAATTTAAAACCTGTTTTATCCGGGAAGGAGAAATTGAAAAATGCCACCTGAAAACAGTCAGCAATATTACGCTATCGCAAAATTGGATGAAGCCACAAGAGCCGTTAAACAGGCGGCTAACGAACTTCCTTTGCTGCGCAAACGATTAGAGAAATTCAAAGAAAACAAATCAAAAGCCCGCGAAATCTATAACGACCTTAAACAGCAAAAAGAAAAATTATTGTCAGCTTTAAATACTGCTGTTCTATCACTTTTAGAAACTGAACAATCCGAACTTGTGGAATATTCAATAAAGTTGAGTAATTCCGTTAAAGCCTTTAACCTTATGACACCTGATTATTCCAAGCTTTGTGCGGTACTGTCTGACTATCTCGATAAATTGCCTATTACAGAAGCTAAAACCACCAACGCCGCAATTATAGGACGTTTAATGTCCTCGGTAAAAATGGGCTACTATCCAACAGATATTGAGCATATCAAATATTTAGAGCAAGGTATAGAGTTTCCCGAAGATATAACGGTGAATTTGTTTGATCCTTGCTGCGGGTGCGGTCTTGCTTTGAGAACGTTGGCGGGAGAAAATAATTGTTTGACTTACGGCGTGGAACTCGATAAACATAGAGCGGAAGAGGCTTTGACAAGATTAAACCGAGTCGGCTTCGGCTCATATTTCCGCGCACGTGTCAGTAATGAAGCATTCCACCTTATGCTGTTAAACCCGCCCTATTTGTCGGTAATGACTGAGAACGGGAATAACTCTCGAAGCGAAAAACGGTTTTTAATTGATTCAATATCGCACTTGCTATATGGCGGCTTGCTGATTTACATTATCCCTTATTACCGCCTAACTCCCGATATTTGCCGCGTACTTTGCGACAATTTCGAGGACTTAACGGTTTGGAAATTTATCGGAGATGAGTTTAAAAAATTCAAACAAATTGCGGTTATGGGAAAAAGAATTAAAAGGCGTGACGGTTCGGATCTGGTTTCCGATTTGGCTTTATTTGCACTCAATCCCGATAAGATTTCAGAGCTTTCCGAATTGCCGAAAAACCGCTATACACTGCCGAAAATTGAAAAGAAAGTTGACCTGTTTAAAGGCGCGGAATTTAACGTAGCGGAACTGGCTGAACAGCTTA
>CAYMFX010000270.1:0-2122 GCA_964389845.1 uncultured Ruminiclostridium sp. | reverse complement strand
AAAATACGCTCCTGTGAGATTGGGAGCGTATTGGGTCCAGCGTCACGCTGGTGTGATTGACTGACAAAAAAGATTTTTTTCACACTAAAAAACGCCAACTTTACTACTATTTATCATTATAATATATTGCCGCACGACTGTCAATACCATTTTAAATGACTACAAAGTTCATCTGAATAAAATGAAAATTCAGATTTAAGGTGAAGACTCGCATAGACATAGTCATGCCCTTATTTTCAATTTCATCCTGTTCCTCAATCTCATCCTCGCATTTTTCTTTGAACTTGTCAAATTCCTCTTTTATAAATTCGTTCCTAATTTTACGTAAAAAGCCAAAACGGATCATACTGCCTAAATCCCAAAACATGGGGTTCGAATTTTGAGTGGGCACAAATCGGACAAGGTAGTTCAATTGACAGGTGAGTCACTCTTTCAAATGTCGATTTATCATTTATTAATCAATCTATAAAGTTCTTTTCGAACAACTTCTTCGGGTATACAATTATCCATTATATTTCCTCCCTCTGGTTTGTTTTCGTTAAGTAAAAAAGCCACTGTATTCATCTGATCATCCTGTGAAAGTGATAAGAAGGAGTCTGTTTCTACAAATTTATGAATTCGTTGGTAAGCCTGACTTACATCAATAAACTCCTCCAAACGTTCTTTATTGAAATCCCATGTTTTTATTGAGGTCATTGTAATTCCATTAGAAGTACAGTATCCAATAACCTTAACAAGAGAAATATCGTCTTTTATTATGGTTTCCATTTTACTTATAACAAAATCAGAGTCCAATTGTTTAAGCATCCACAAAAAATTTAATCTATCGTGTTGATTAAATGCAGATGATGATATCAATGCTTCTTTCGTCCTTTTTTTAAAAATATCTTCCAATTCTAAAACCTGATTTAATGAAAGCAGTTGATTATTTTCATTTGCCTCCTTGTCTGTAAAACGTCCATGTTGGTGTTCAAAATATTCTAAGATTAATAACAAGGTTGAAAGGTCAACATTGATATCTGCAAAAATATCACTGATGTAAAAATAACGAGAATCTAAATTGATAAATTGTAATAATGTATCAATGCAGAATAGTAATCTCCAATCAAACGGAATAGAAAAGAATTCGGTTTCATCAACTTTGAATGTGTGCCATAGACGGCAAAGGCATTTTAATATTAGGGAGGCTCGCTGTGAAGAAATTGCTGACGGATTGCTTTCTTTCCTATATCCTTCAATTTCATCTAATAATCTCGTAAGTTTCCCTTCCTGATAAATTTTATTAACACCATAAGCAAAATCTGATTCATTTGCTTTATAAATCAATTGATTCACAGTAGATGAGGGAATTGCATCATTCTCCAGTGTTAATGAAAAGTATCTATCGAAACATGCGCCAACTGCGATGTTTTTATTTATTAACGAGCATTGATTATAATTTCTACCCATATTATATGATAACTTTACAAAAGATTTAAATTGCGGAAATATAATGCCAAGTATTGTTTTCGCAGCCGATTCATTTACAACCGTTTCTCTATCAGAAATAATAGTTTCAAAAGTCTTTTGCATTTGCTCCGTTATTCCTTTAAGTTGTTCATAGCTTGAATTGCATAAAATATCTTTATAATTAGGAAGAATAGAATATATGTAGGGTTCGAAAACTTGAAGGCAAGTGAGTCCAAGCAAATCAATCAAATCTGTTTCATCTTTTAAAAGCTGATATTTTAATGAAAGAACATTTATGTAACGTATTACATCACGAATGGACATTATGTATTCTTTAATACCAAATAGAAATAGTTGTGACCATGTTTCGTTGTCCCATTTATCTTTTGGAATATCACCAAGAAGGGCATTTAATTTCGTAAAAAAAGTATTTTGAATACTTGTCATATCTGGAGCAGGAATTTCAAAAGGAACCTGCACAATTTTTTCCAAATATTCTTTTCCGTCGCCATGTTGTATATTACCAAGTGCCCTTACTACTACATCATAGTCAAACACTAAAAGATAGATTGTATTTGGAAAATCTGCCAAAGATTTCACCAACTGAAACACAACAATGATTTCCTCTTCGGATAATCGATCAATGTCATCTATAGATACAACTATTTTTAAA
>CAYMFX010000269.1:0-2122 GCA_964389845.1 uncultured Ruminiclostridium sp. | reverse complement strand
TCATCGGGAAAATTTGCCGAAAAGACGTGCGCTTACTCCTATGAGAACACGTTCTAAATTTTAAGAGGTTTTTATGTCTGAAATTAAAGTGGGTATGGTTTCCTTGGGGTGTCCCAAAAACCAGTGCGATGCAGAGCTTATGATGAAGAAAATCAGCGACGGAGGGTATAAGCTTGTGAGAGAAGCGGGGCTTGCCGACGTTGTGGTAATAAATACCTGCGGGTTTATTCAGTCTGCTAAGGAAGAAGCCATTGAGGAAATAATGGAGGCTATTAACCGCAAGAACGACGGTATCAACAAGAAAATTATCGTTACCGGCTGTCTTGCTCAAAGATATACCCGGCAGATGAAGGAGGAGTTCCCCGAAATCGACGGCATTCTTGGTCTTGGCTGCAACGGCGATATTGTTTCCGCTATTGAAAGCGTGTTGAAGGACGAAAGAGTTGTCCGAGAAAGCAAATTAGGGGATTACAGCATTGAAGGTGAAAGACTGCTCTCCACAATGCCCCATTACGCTTATCTGAGAATTGCGGACGGCTGCGACAACCGCTGTTCCTACTGCGCTATTCCCTATATAAGAGGCGGATTCAGAAGCAGGACAATGGAAAACCTGCTGAATGAAGCAAGGAAGCTTGCCGAGGGGGGAGTTAAAGAGCTTATTCTTGTGGCACAGGACACCACAAGGTATGGGCTTGACTTATATAAAAGGCTTATGCTGCCCGAGCTTCTGAATAAGCTTTGCGAAATCGAGGGGATAAAGTGGATAAGGCTTTTGTACTGCTATCCCGAAAGAATTACCGATGAGCTTATCGATACTATGGCTAAGCAGGAAAAGGTACTGCCTTATATAGACGTTCCCATACAGCACTGCAACCGCAGTATTTTGAAGGCAATGAACAGGCAGGGGGACGAGCAGACGCTTTGGGATTTATTTGCAAAGCTTCGTTCAAGAATTCCCGGGATTATTCTCAGGACAACCCTGATAACCGGATTTCCCGGAGAAACGGAGGAGCAGTTTGTAGAGCTGGCGGAATTTGTGAACAGCGTTAAGTTCGAACATTTGGGCTGTTTCCCTTACTCGGAGGAGGAGGGAACTCCTGCGGCGGAAATGGACAATCAGATTCCCGGCTCCGAGAGGGAGCACCGTGCGGAGATAATAACGGAACAGCAGGAATTTAGGGTTTCCGGCTTCTGTGAGGAACAGAAGGGGAAGGTTTTCGAGACGGTGGTGGAAGGGTACGACAGGTACTTTGAAATGTACTTCGGAAGAAACTATATGTACGCACCGGAAATCGACGGCATGGTTTATTTTAGGGGCAAGGGGCTTCATATCGGAGATTTTGTGAATGTTAAAATCACCGATATTGTCGATAATAACTTAATCGGAGAAACGGAAAACAGTTGAACAGCAGTAACAATGCCAAAATATAAAACAAAAGGAGCTATATTGTGAATCTACCAAACAAGCTTACAATAGCAAGAGTTATAGCGGTGCCATTTTATGTGGTATTTATGCTCAGAAACGATATACCCTTTAACTTTCTGTGGGCGCTGATAATTTTTATAGGAGCGTCGCTGACAGATATGATAGACGGAAAAATTGCAAGGAAAAGAGGTCTTGTCACCGATTTGGGAAAATTTCTCGATCCCTTGGCGGATAAGATTTTGGTGACTTCGGCTTTGGTGTGCTTAGTTGACCTGCAATGGTGCTTCTCATTTTTCGTTATAATTATAATCGGCAGAGAGTTTATTGTTTCCGCACTAAGGCTTGTGGCGGCGGGAGATAAGGATCATGTGGTGATTGCCGCGGGGATTTGGGGGAAGCTTAAAACTGCCTTTACTATGGGGGCGATAATTCTTATTACCTTGCTTTACATATTTACCGAGAATATTGCACTCTTGGGAGAGGGGTTTCCTATCAATATTGTAGCTAATATTTTAATGGCAATATGCACTGTGCTTACCGTTGTCAGCGGGGGGATTTATTTGAAGGATTATTGGCATTTGTTTACTAAGAGTAAATAAATAAAAGGGGCTGTAAAAAACTAAAGTTGTAACCTAATCATTTTTCTTGAAAGCCCGATTAAGTTTTCGTCCACCTTTTTCAAAAGGTGGTGGGTTT
>CAYMFX010000268.1:0-2139 GCA_964389845.1 uncultured Ruminiclostridium sp. | reverse complement strand
TCAATGCCCCACTTAAAAAACAGCTTTAAGCGCACTTTCATAGGATAAAAGCCCGTTTTCATAACAATGAACTGCCCCTTTGGCATGGACTTAAGCTCATCGGCAGTCATAAGCGGTCTTTCCATCATCTGAAGGGATTGGGAGGGATCGTTTTTGCTGCGGGAAACAGATCCGCTCATTACGGTTCGGCTTCCCAAAGCCTTGGAAAGAGCTTCGGCGGAAGATGAATTTGGAGAAAAGCCGCCAAAAATAGTAAGCTGCGTATTGTCGATTATTACTTCTGCGCCTTCCTTGCCGTAATTCTGCTCCAATTGTGAAAAGGATTGAATAATGGGCACTATCTGCAATCGGCGCGATCGGCTTGCGCTGAACATCATTTCTGCGGAATCTATCTTAGGCAGCGTGCCAAATTCGTCGCAAAAGAAAATACATCTGTTTTTCAGCTTACCGCCCATTTCATCGGCAACGGCAAGAACCTCACGATAAAACTGCTGAATAATCAGAGAAACAATAAAAAACTTATTGGGGTCTTCCTCGGGCATGATTATAAATATTGCCGATTTTTCATTGCAAAACCGCTCTGCGTCTATTTCGGTATCGAAACATAAAAGCTGTTCGATTTCGGAATCGAGAAAAGCGTTAAGGCGTGATAAGGCGGTGCTTATAACGCTCATCATAGACTGCTCGGCGGTATTAAGAGCTGCTCCCGCAAACCATTTAGCTTTATGCTCATCGGGGAGCATATTTATAAGAAGCTGAAACTGGTTCTTTCCTTTTACAGGAGAGGGCGCAATCAGCTCCTGCATGATTTTATAAACGGAAACAATGTGCCGCTCAGAGGGCTTGCAAAATTCCGCAATCAGAAGAATTGCGGCTGTCAGCAGCCCCTCCGCTGCGTCGTAAAAGAATGCGTTTTGCCCGAATGCGGCGGAATCCGAATCGGAAAATACAATTGTTTTTGCAATGATCTTGGCGTATTTCTCCGCCTTGGCTTTGTAAGCTATCATTTCGGGATTGTTTTTGTATAAATCTGTGTATTTATTGACAAGGTGCAGAAGGTTGTTTCCATGAGAATGAGTAGGATTTCTAAGGTCTATAACCGAAACATTGTACCCATAGTGATCCTTTGCAATGCCGCTGTAGTTTCTCAGTATATCTCCCTTGGTGTCGGTTGAAAGGAAGGACATACCGCTTGCACAGGCGTATTCTATGTTTGGATAAAGCAGCAGCGCCGTTTTGCCCGCTCCCGCTGCGCCTATTATTAAAGCGTGAACATCTCCGTCGTCTATCATAGCGACTGTGTTCTTATCGCTGCCCTTGCAGCCGACGACTATCCCCTGCGGAAGCTCCCTGCCGCTGACCGACGAGGTAGGTCTCTCGCCGTTTTCCGCTTGACGTCTCCATTTATCGGGTTCAAAGGGAATGTGGCGATACGTCCTCTTTATTTCCGTGCCGGAAGCCCATCGGGCGGTACCGTGCTGACCGTTTCCTACGGTTTTGGATTTTATGTTGAGGGTATAAATATGTGAAAGGAGGGTAACCCCTCCCAACACACAAAACATAATTGCTATAGCCAATATCAGTATTGCTGATCCCGACATGGTATCCTCCTTACATAGACTGCACAAAAGCAGGAGTTTCTTCGGAAATAAGTTCTTCCTTTTGTGCTGCTTGCTGTGTATCGTACATATATTTCTCCAAACCATCGACGGTATCCGTGAAAACCTTATTGGCATTGTTAAAAATTGTGTTTAAATCCTCAAAGTTTTTTTCTGATTTATTTTCACCCGTTCTCGACATATACGCCCTATAGCTTTCTGCAAGGTGCGCTTTACGTGCCTCGCTTGTCTCAATGCCAAAATGAGAGGTCAGCATTATGCTGAAAATATCGGCTTCGACCTCCTTTTGCTCTGAGAGCTTGCCTGCCCCCGACTCGTTGTCCGTACGGTGCATAAGAAAATGTCCAAGCTCGTGAGACAGTGTAGAAACCTTCATAGTATCTTCAAGCCTTGTGTTCAGCTTTATTTCTTTTGCGTCATCGGTACGGCACGTTCCCCTAAGAGCTATTGAATTGTCTATATTTTCTTCAACAGAGCATTTCAGCTCGTTTTCTATATATGATTTCAGACCGCCGTATAC
>CAYMFX010000267.1:0-2160 GCA_964389845.1 uncultured Ruminiclostridium sp. | reverse complement strand
GCCACCGAAACCCTATCTCCCGAAATATTGGCGGTAAACGAAAATATCAAGGAAAACACGGGTTACAGCCTTTACGACGCTCAGCTTGCGGTATGTGAAGCACATAAACGCTGTTTGGAACAGAAAAAGGCAACTTTGTGTATCGCTGAATGCGGCTCAGGCAAAACCAAAATCGGTATAACCTCACTTCATGCCTACCAACAACGAAACTCTCCAAGCGGGAAACCCCAAAAACGCTTCAACATAGTCCTCTGCCCCTCACACTTAACCAAAAAGTGGGTACGAGAAATCGAGGAAACACTGCCAAACACCTTTGCCGTAGTCATAAACAGCATAACCGAGCTGCACGCAGCTTACTCCACATACCAAAAAGGCGGCAAAACCTGCTACGTTATAATGTCTAAAGAAAAAGCCCGTGACGGTTATATGAAACGACCCGCAGCCGTTTGGAATCGGCAAAGGCAGGCGTTTGTTTGTCCCGACTGTCATAAGGTTATTGAAATGGATTTGATTGATGACGGCTCAAAATACAAGGTTAAAGCTGATCCGCTGTTCTTTAAGCGAGAGAATAAGCAAAATCATAAGTGCGATAACTGCGGTTCTTTGCTATGGACGGTACTGCTCCCCGATGAGCAATCGGAATGGGTAAAGGTTTCAAAATTCGGTTTCGTTCACCGTCAGCACGCTTTTGAATATTTGGAGGGAATAAATAAAAATCCCGCAATATATAAGGCGATTGAGAATATTGCAAATAATCCTCAAGGTCATTTTACAAATGCCGGAGCATTCAGAAGATTTCCATTATCAACCTATATCAAGCAGAAAATGAAGGGCAAAATAGACGGTCTGATAATTGACGAGCTGCACAATTACAACAATAATTCGGGACAAGGTGATGCAATGGGAGAATTATTCCAAGCTGCAAAGAAGGTTGTGGGAATGACCGCAACCTTGATAAACGGTTACAGTTCGGGAATATTCCACTTGCTATATCGAATATCGTCGAATTTGATGTTAAAGGACGGAAAGCGTTACGATAAACCCACCGACTTCAATGCAGAGTACGGTGTAACAGAAAGCGTTTATGAGATAACAGCTCCCGACTATAATTCAAACCGACGAACCGCTAAGAGAAAGATAAGGGAAAGACAGCTGCCGGGCGTATCGCCGTTGGTGTATTCCCGTTTTCTAATGGATTCGGCGGCATTTCTCAGCTTGAATGATATGGGCAAAAATCTTCCCGAATATGAGGAAATTCCCGTACAGCTTCACATGAATGAGGAAGTAGCACGGGAATATCGCAGACTTGAAGAGGAATTTAAAAGTGTTTTGCGCTCCCAAAAGGATATTTCCAAAAAGGTGATGTCGGCATATTTGGGGCTGCTTACCGTTTACCCCGACCAGCCTTACGGACAAAAGCCGATTGTTCACCCAATCAGCGGCAATGAATTGGTAGTGCCGAGGGATATGTCAAGCTGGAATGAGCTTCATGAAAAGGATTATTCGGTGCTTGATGTTGTTAAGAAGAAAACCGAGGTAGGGGAAAGAGTGCTGATTTATACCAGCTGGATACGTACCGACACCCAAGAAAAGCTGTACAAGCTGCTCACAGAAAACGGATATAGGGTTAGCACACTGACCGCCGCAATACCTCCCAACAAGCGTGAAGAATGGGTAGAAAATCAGGTTGAGAACGGAATACAAGTGTTGATAACAAATCCAAGCCTTGTTGAAACAGGTCTTGACTTAAATTATTTCACCACATTGTATTATTACAACATAGCATACAACCTGTTTACATTGCGGCAATCGTCAAGGCGTTCATGGCGCATAAATCAAAAAGCACCGAGGATAGAAGTGTACTTCTCATATTATGAGGGAACAATGCAAAATCGTGCTATAAGGCTTATGGCATCAAAGCTGGCGGTTGCGGGAATGATTGAGGGAAACTTTACAGATGAGGGTTTGGCGGCAATGTCCGACAGCTCGGATATGACAACTGCCCTTGCCCGCGAACTTACTCAAGGAATAAAGGACGAGGTTGAGGATTTAAGCGCCGTGTTTAAGAAAATGGCTGTATTAAAGTCTAAGACGAATGAAGCGGCTATTGTTAAGCCTACACAAAAGCGTCAAGTAGTTATAATCGACGATACTTTGCTT
>CAYMFX010000266.1:0-2166 GCA_964389845.1 uncultured Ruminiclostridium sp. | reverse complement strand
TAACCTCAATGTGCTTATCGTTAATATCAACACCCTGGAGACGGTAAACCTTCTGAACCTCGGAAATGATATAGTTCTGAACCGCCGCCTCGCCGTTTACCTCGAGAATATCGTGGGGATTTACAGAACCCTCGGTAATGGAATCGCCTCTCTCGATATGATCCCCTTCCTCAACTCTCATACGGTAGCCGAAGGGAACCGTATAGTCTCCAACCTCGCCGTCCTCGGCGGTAACGATAACGTGTCTTGCCTTCTTTATTTCCTCGATATGGACAGTGCCGCTTACTCTCGAAAGAATTGCGCTGTTCTTAGGCTGTCTGCTCTCGAACAATTCTACGACACGGGGAAGACCCTGAGTAATATCCTCCGCCGACGCAATACCGCCGGTGTGGAAGGTTCTCATAGTGAGCTGAGTACCCGGCTCGCCGATAGACTGAGCCGCAATGGTACCTACCGCCTCGCCGATTTGAATAGGCTTTCCGTTAGCCAGCGAATGTCCGTAGCACTTAGCGCAGACGCCATGCTCCGACTTACAGCCCAATACCGAACGAATCTTTATTCTGTCGATTCCCATGCTGATAATTTTCTGTGCGTCGGCGTCGTTCAGCATCTTATCCTTGGAGATAGCAATATTGCCCTTATCATCATAAAGGTCATGAAGCAAATATCTGCCCACAAGTCTTTCCGCAAAAGGCTCGATAAGCTCCTTGCCCTCTCTTATCTCATAAACCTCAATGCCTTCGTCGGTGCCGCAGTCCTCGGAGCGGACAATAACCTCCTGAGAAACATCCACAAGACGGCGGGTCAGATAACCCGAGTCAGCGGTTCTGAGGGCGGTATCAGCCAAGCCCTTTCTTGCGCCTCTTGAAGAAATGAAGTATTCGAGAACGTTAAGCCCTTCACGGTAGTTGGCTCTGATAGGAATTTCAATGGTCTCGCCCGAGGTATTGGCAATAAGTCCTCTCATGCCAGCTAACTGTCTTATCTGGTTCGTACTGCCGCGGGCGCCCGAGTCAGCCATCATAAATATGGGGTTATATTGGTCAAGGTTAGCGGTAAGCGCATCGGAAACCGCTTCGGTGGTTTTTTTCCATACTGCTTCAACCGCATTCTTACGCTCGGTGTTGGAAATAAAGCCTCTTGAAAAGTCCTTGTTGATAGCAAGTACCTCTTCGTCCGCCTCCTCCAAAAGCTGCTTTTTCTGAGGAGGGATAGAAGCGTCGCATACAGCAACGGTAATTGCCGCCTTAGTGGAATACTTAAAGCCCAAAGCCTTTATCTTGTCCAAAACCTGAGCAGTGACGGCAGTTCCGTGAACCTTAATGCACTTGTCGATGATTTTTCCGAGCTGGCTTTTGCCAACCTTAAAATCTATCTCTAACTTAGCGGCATTTTCGGGCTTGGAGCGGTCAACGAAGCCCAAATCCTGAGGAATATGCTCGTTAAAAATGATCTTGCCCACCGTGGTATCGATAAGCTGAGTAACGGGCACATCGTTTATAATACGGGTGGAGCGTGCCTTAATAGCGGAGTGTATGGTAATAATACCCTCCTGATAAGCCATTAACGCCTCGTTAAAGTCACGGTAAACGCTGCCTTCTCCCGGCTCGCCCTTCTTGTCGATTGTCAGATAATAGGAGCCTAAAACCATATCCTGAGTAGGAACGGTTACAGGCCGTCCGTCGGAGGGCTTAAGAAGGTTTTTGGCAGCCAACATCAGCGTTCTCGCCTCCTCCTGCGCCTCCTGTGACAGGGGAAGGTGAACCGCCATCTGGTCGCCGTCAAAGTCCGCATTGTAAGCGGTACAAACAAGGGGGTGAAGCTTCAATGCACGTCCCTCAACCAATACGGGAGAGAATGCCTGAATACCAAGTCTGTGCAGCGTGGGCGCACGGTTCAGCAATACCGGGTGATCCTTGATAACGTCCTCCAACACGTCCCAAACGTCGTCGTTGGCTCTGTCGACCATTTTCCTTGCGCTCTTGATATTGTTAGCCTTGCCTCTCTCAACAAGCTCCTTCATAACAAAGGGCTTGAACAGCTCGATAGCCATTTCCTTAGGAAGACCGCACTGATCCATTTTAAGATCCGGACCTACGACGATAACGGAACGTCCCGAATAGTCAACACGCTTACCGAGAAGGTTCTGTCTGAAGCGTCCCTGCT
>CAYMFX010000265.1:0-2176 GCA_964389845.1 uncultured Ruminiclostridium sp. | reverse complement strand
TAGGGGGTCTTTTATATGGCGGATGAATATGTATGGTCTGATGACTATAATATTGGCATTGAGGCGATCGACAGAGAGCATAAACAGCTTTTCAGCATTATCAACAAGCTTTTTGTCATGGTAAAAGACGGGAAGGACAACGAGTGGATATGTAACGAGGGCATTAAGTTTTTCAGAAGCCATACCGATACCCATTTTAAAAATGAAGAAGCATATATGGACTCCGTCAATTACGACAGATACGCCGAGCATAAAACGATGCACCAAAGCTTTAAAGAGATAACCCTGCCCACCTTGGAAAAGGAACTGGAGAGGACTAATTATTCAAAGACTTCATTGGAGCATTTTCTTGGAGTGTGTGCCGGCTGGCTTATCGGTCATACCCTAACCGACGATATGGCAATAAGCGGCAAGGGAACTAAGGGACGCTGGAAAAGCCTGCTTTCCGACGATGTGCAGGAGGACATTAAAAAGGTTGTTGCTCAAGAAGTTTTTAATCTCTTCCATGTGGAAGCACATCTTGTCAGTGACAGATACGGTGCGGAAAAATTCGGAAGCGGTATTTACTACCGCTTAGTATATGGCACAAAGGATTCGGAGGAAAAGCTTGAAATTTTCCTTGTATTTGAGGAGCAGCTTACCGTAGAAACGGTGGGTAAGGTTCTGGGGCTGCGCACAAACGAGCTTGATACAATGCTGCTCCATGCTACAAGATACTCGGCAAGGCAGCTGGTACAGAATATTGTGCGCTGCTTCCCTTCCTTGGACGATTACGAGCTTGAAGAAGAGGATTTCCTTTCATACACAGACTTTTTTAATATTATGGAAAAATGCGATCATCAGGTGAGTCTTTTGTTCGATACCGGCGTGGGTTATTTTGCTTACTGCGTTGTGGCTCCTCATCTGCTTGAAACAGGCGTAGGAGTTTCAATTGTAAGCGATAACGCCGCTGTCGAGGTTGAAAACTTCCTCAATAAGCGCAAGGAAAAGGCAGAGAAAAAGAAAAAGCACCCCCGCAAGAAGGTGCTTGTGGTGGACGATTCAGCCATAGTGCGGGAGGCAGTAAAGAATATGCTGTCAAAGGATTATTCCGTAAAGACGGTCGATTCGGGAGTCGCCGCTATTCGTACTATTGCCTTGGATCCTCCCGACCTTGTGCTTCTCGATTACGAGATGCCTATCTGCGACGGACGACAGACCTTGGAAATGCTTCGTTCGGACGAGGTTCTTTCTAATGTTCCCGTTGTTTTCCTTACCGGAAGAAAAGACCCTACAAGCGTTATTGAGGTTATGCCCTTAAAGCCTGCGGGATACATATTAAAGACGGCTAAGCCTGCTGAAATTAAGCAGGAGATAGATGACTTTTTTGTAAAGAATAGTTCTAATAAATAGAATTTTGGTGTGATTTTTAATAAACATTTAATTTAATCCCCGGTTAAGCTGAAGTAATGTCTGCGGTTTAATCGGGGATTGGTGTAATTTGTGTTAGAACAGGCAAATCAAAATCCAATCTGTTAAACTTTTGGTTTGTTCGGCTACACACCACCGCTTGCCATCCGGGTGGGGATTGTTTTGCTCATATGCTTCAAGCTCCTTGGCAGAAGGAAACTGAATCTCGTGTGTGTTGAGCAATGTATCAATGATTGTGTCTAAATTCATATCCACGGTGCGTTTGCACTCCGAATAAAAACTGCTTTCCGGCGAATTGACAAAATACACCGGAAGCGGCAGCCAAGACGGATATGTTTCGGGGTCAAATGCTTTAATGTTCAATGCTGACGGATCGTAATCGGGATAACCAAGAAGAAGAACCTTCCCGCATTGTTTATACCGTTCTCTCAAAGCCTCAGCCTTACAATAGATGCTGCTGCCCTTGTCTGCGTGTTTGAGAATGAAGTCCGCAAGTCGCTTAGTAACTCCGATATCGGGTTCTTTTGCTTTCCCGGAATCGAAATGAAACCATGGCATATGCGCGAACTCATTATTGCTGGGGATTCCCTGCATTCCCACCCAGCCGTTGTCCAACAAATATGCCCCTGAGTCCAGATATTTGACGATATCCGAAATGATTTTGCTTTTTATGTTGCTTTCGTAATCGCCTGTCGTATCCAGATAATCCAATGCAATGCATACTGTATAGGGAGAGGAGTTGGGGTTCCAGTTGTTGCACTCGATG
>CAYMFX010000264.1:0-2187 GCA_964389845.1 uncultured Ruminiclostridium sp. | reverse complement strand
TGGTCGGAGTGACCGGACTTGAACCGACGACCTCTACCACCCCAAAGTAATTACAAACTGTATAATATGCGTCGTAGTTGCATAAAATATGCGATTACGGCGCATTTTATGTCATATATTTGTACCTCGTTCAAAAATTGCGGCGGTTTTCTGGTTAAAAAGTATCGTAAATTTTAAAATATTGTGAAATTTCCTTTTGTTGTGCGGTTCGGCTGTCGCATTTGTTGTAAAGACTGATAATTATACTTGTTTCCCGATGAAAAAATTTTTAAAATCTGCTTGCCCTTGACCGATTCGGCAAGCCCTGATACAATGGAGCCGCCGAGGGACTTCTTATATTTTCTTGCCTTGCTCCCTCGGCGTGTCCTCTTCATCAGGGCTTGCCGAAGCTGTCAAGGGTGGGCGCTGCGCCTCGTTTCGTATTGTGGACGGTTCGAGCGCCCACAGATTTTAAAAAATTTTTCACGCTCCTTTTTTAGCCTTGAAGCACACAAAATAGATTGCTCCTGAGGTAAAAACTGAACAATGTTCAATTCTTTTATACACATTTTGAATGTGTATTTTAACAAAATTAACAAGTGTTGAATTTGTTGACATTTGTTAATTTTGTTCAACAAATTCAACAAAAGCAACAAATACAAATACAAATACAATAACAAATACAAATACAATTATAAAGAGAGAGAGAATAAGAAAGCGCATAGCGCTTTTTTATTTCTCCCTCTCTCCCTCAAAAAAAATAGAGGGTTTTCCCTCTATTCGAGATATTTTTCGAGTAATTCAATCAAATAGTTTTCTTCTACCGGTTCGAGCTTTACTTCGTCCGAGTATTCAATCGCTTTACTTATAGCTTTTCTCGCACTTTCTCTTAGCATCTTCTTTGATATTTTCTTAATCTGGTTTTTGACGTCGTCGCTTTCATCGGCGCCAAGATCGAAAAGCTCGAGAAAGTCTTTTTCTTTTTCCCTTGTTTCTTTTATGCTCTCCCTCATTAAGTTTTCAGCGACTTTTTTTAATTTAGTTTTGTACATTTTATTTCTCCTTTATGTTTTTTTATGCGTTTTCCGCGTCTTTCATACAACGCAAAAATTAGCCGATGTCAACCCCAAAGCCCCGCAGGGGTCAGAAAATTTTTTATCCATTTTTTCAAATAAAAAATTTTCTGAGGGTTTACATCGGTTAATTTTGGCGTTATACTGGGAAAGCGGAAAAGCAGCCTCTTTCGCTGTGCCCCCCCTTCAGGGGGGGAAGGGGGGGTGGTGCAGCTGCAGCACTTCATCAGCAAGCTGCCCTCGGCGGTCTCGGAGCACCGAAGCGAAGCGAAGGTGCGAAGAGTGCCACCGAGGACAGCGCAGCGGACGTTATCGCAGTTGGCAGCGGCTCAGCGTGCCCCCCCAGCGGGGGGGAAGGGGGGGAGAAGTGAGAGGCAAGCAGCACATAGCCCGCATTCTGCGTAAAATCGTTATAAATTTTACGGGCGTAAGCCGGACAATTTTCCCGGTCGTCGGAGCGCAGCGTAGACAAGTTGCTCGGAACGACAGGCAATCGACAGCCGAAGGGCAATAAAAAAAATAAATAGAAAATTGCGTAAAATTTAGATTTTACGGTGAGCGCAGCGAACGAACAGAATCGGCGGGCGGTCGTCTTAAGCTTGGCGGCTCCTCGCAGTCCTTCGGTTCCGTCTTATACACGGGAGCCGACCTTGTGCCGCTTTTTCAGGATTTTATCAGCGGCGCAGGTCGGCGGTCGGCTTTGATGTGAACGATTCGCAGAACATTAGTCTTTTATTTCTGCTTCCCCCATGATTATTACCGGTGGGTACTCCGGGGCTACGTTCGGCTTGAATATTCCGTAAGTCTTACCCAGAAGCTCCAAGGCTTTTATCCTGTCTTTGGTCTCGGCGTTCTTATCTCGGCTTATTTTGGTAAGCTCTTTTAAAATTTCCTCTACTTCGGCAATTTGAGCTTTTTTTAAGCGGTTTAATTCTTGCTCGAGGTAATTTTTTATCTCTGCTCGCTTCATCAGCTTGTAACCACTGGGTACACTGTAGCCGGAGAGCTTCGCCGCTTCTGCTATGTTTAAGACCTTCAGGTAATTCAAGCAAAATTTTTCTTGTCTGTCGTTCATGTTATGCCCTTTCTGCATATAGCTTCTTTAATTCGCTGTCAATTAGTGTTGTAAGCGCTG
>CAYMFX010000263.1:0-2263 GCA_964389845.1 uncultured Ruminiclostridium sp. | reverse complement strand
GTAACTATAGCGTTGGGGTTCTCGTCGGACTCTGACATTTTCTTAGTGGGATCTGCCAAAGATGAGATTTTCTGAGTAGACTTAACGATATAAGCGTCGGGCATAGTGAAGGTTTCGCCGTATAAATTGTTAAAACGGTCGGCAATGTTTCTGGCAAGCTCCAAATGCTGCTTCTGGTCAATACCCACCGGCACAAGGTCGGTCTGATAAAGCAGAATGTCCGCCGCCATAAGAACGGGGTAAGTAAACAACCCCGCATTAATGTTATCGGCATGCTTCTGAGACTTATCCTTAAACTGAGTCATACGGCTTAACTCGCCGAACTGGGTGTAACAGGACAGGATCCAGCTGAGCTGAGCATGAGCGGGATTGTGTCCCTGAACAAACACAATGGATTTTTCCGGGTCAATGCCCATAGCCAGTAAAAGCGCATAGCTCTCCGTAATCTGACGGCGAAGCTTAACCGGATCCTGCCTTACCGTAATTGAGTGGAGGTCAACAATGCTGTAGGCACAGTCATAATCGTCCTGCATTTTCACCCAATTCCTGAGCGCTCCCAAGTAATTTCCCAAATGAGGAGTATTTGTAGGCTGTATTCCGCTGAATATACGCTTCTTCCTGATTTCTTCCATTAGATTGTTCCTTTCTGTTACAGTAAGTCTGTAACCGTCCTTGAAGATCCTGCCGCTGCAATTACTTATTGATAATACGGCGATATGACTTCAAGGGTTTATATTCTGACGGCGGTAACGGCGCCGTCCACACAAGCAAAATATAATATCACATCGGACTATACAAAAATGTCCTCCAAAAATCAATACATTGTCCTTGCAACCTTAGCAAGAATCTCAACGCCCTTCTCAATCTCCTCGTCGGTAGGAGTGGAGTAATTCAATCTGAAGCTCCAACAAGGCTCCTTCTCGTTCATAAGAAACGCCGTTCCGGGAACAATCGCCACCTTTTCCGCAATTGCCGCCTTGCAGAACATCTCCATATCGCCGTTGGGAAGCGTGCCCCAAAGGAACAGACCGCCTTCGGGTTCGGTAAAGTTAATTGAGCAGGGCATTGCAAACTTTAAGCTGTTGAGCATAAGACTGCATTTTCTCTTGTATATCTCTCTCAGCTTAGTCAAATGCTCCTCGAAATCCACCTCGGTAACAAATTTGTAGGCAACCATCTGCGCCCAGATATTGGTGTGAACGGTAGATGTCTGAAGGGCAACCGTAGCCTTGCTTACAATCATCTTTGTGGCTATCATAAATCCGACGCGAAGTCCAGGAGACAACACCTTTGAAAAGCTTCCCGCATAAATGACGTGTCCTCTTGTATCCATTGACTTTATGGTGGGAATATCAATGCCCACGAACCTCAAATCACCATAAGGGTTATCCTCCAAAATAAGCACATTGTATTTATATGCAAGCTCCAATATAGCCTTGCGGCGCTCCAAAGAGGTAGTTATGCCGGTAGGATTCTGGAAATTGGGGATAATATAAATAAATGCAGTGCGGGGATTATCCTTCAGGGCTTGCTCTAACTTTTCGGGAATCATTCCTTCATTGTCCATATCCACGCCCACAAGATTGGCATTATAAGAGCGGAACGCATTGAGAGAGCCGATAAAGGAGTTCTTCTCGCAGATAATCGTCTCTCCCTCGTTGCAGAATATCTTGGCGCAGGTCTCAATGGCCTGCTGAGCGCCGCTGGTGATAATAAGCTCGTCCCCATTTTCCTTGAAGCTGCCCTTAGCGGTCATATCGTCCTTAAGCCACTGTCTCAGCTTAGGATAACCCTCGGTAATGGAATACTGCAATGCCGCAATAGGCTCCTCGGTCAATATCTCGTTGCTGATACGGCGTATCTCCTCAACGGGAAAAGCCTCCGGCGCAGGATTTCCCGCCGCAAAGCTGATGACATCGGGATCAGCGGTGGATTTCAATATCTCTCTTATCGCAGAAGGCTGAACCCCCGAAATTCTGTACGAAAATGCGTTCATAACCATTACTTCCTTTCCCGCTAAAATAACTCCTGCGTTTTACCAAATAAAAATTCCATATCATTGTATCACAATACGCCAAATATTTCAATACCCTTTTTAAATTTATTCCAATTATTCCAAATAATTAATCATACCGCTTAAAGCGCAGCTTAAACAAGCTGCCGAAATTGCGAAGCAATTTCGGGGTTCAGCGGGGGATTTTACCCCCGCTGAACCTAAGATGGAACCCGCCGCCTAAGAGGCGGGGGACATCTTTGCAGCGGT
>CAYMFX010000262.1:0-2303 GCA_964389845.1 uncultured Ruminiclostridium sp. | reverse complement strand
CCGCTCCGCCTCCTCCAGAAGTTGCCGATACCGCAGCATTAACCAATCCTGCCGAACCTCCCAAATATGAATCGGAGCAGGTTGAAATCAAGCCGCAGGTGACCGAGCCGCGCTCGGATTCACCCAAGCACGGCGACAAAAAGGACGGCATGATCTACATTAACGGCTTCGGCTGGGTAGTAGACAACGGCGGCGGAGGAACAAATGAATATGTCTACGATATGTACGAAAACGGAAATAAAATCGGATACTTCGGATAAAACCAAAAACAGATTGCAATGCGCTGAGTCAATGACTTGGCGCATTTTTTGGAGGCGTGTATGAGAAAAAATATGAGAATAATTGCCGCAGCTATGGCGGCAATTTTTTGTTTGCAAACAGTCGTTTTTGCAGACAGCGGAGGCGACTCAAATATTGATAACGGCGGCGGAAATTTGCTTGACGGAAGTCAGGGGAACTTCTGGAATCCGGGTAATGACGGGGTAAGAGTTACTATTGTTGATTCCGAGACGGGTGCGGTAAAATCGAATTCAATAGACTATTCCAACACAAATGTCAGCGATATTGCCTTCCATTTCGGCAAAAAATGTAAGATTGAATATGTCGGCGGGGCTTCGCTTTCGGTAAATACGGAAAATTATAATTGTAAAACCCCCGTTCCTCCGCTGCCCGTGATAATTTCCGACGGCGAATCGCTGTTTGCGGATATTGAGGAAATACGCAGTTATTTTACCGATGAGCAGGTGATAAAGGGTGTTTCAAATCACCTCGGGTTCGATTACGATAAATTGATCGGCGGCGACTACAAGCTTATGCTTGAGCCGATTATGTACATCACATATAACGGCGTGAGGACGGCTATGACCGCTACCGAGGCGGCACTGTATAATATGCAGACAAACGGGGATCTGATACGAAAATTTGCTCCGCTGTCTCATAAAAATTTGCCGCTTGCTATGTTTTTGGAGGAAGATGATTTGGGTTATCGGGCATGGTCGGGTTCTACGACTTCACAGGTTACCGATAGTGACATAATAAATTATCTTGGCATGGGAATTGTTTCGTTTAAGGAAAAGGAAGAAATTGAGGTTGAGGGCAGCGATTATGAGTACCGTGTCGACACCGATGTTTATACGAGTATTACCGTAAACGGCAGCGAACATACCCCCGATAATCCCGTGACGGTGCGGTTTTATATCAAAAATAAATGCTACACCGTTGGAAATGTTTTGTTTCCCGAAGGCAGTTCGCAGCTTGTTTGGGTAAAATGGCATACGCCGAAAACAAAGCAGACGGTAAGAATTCATGTTGAGGTTGAGGGTGACGCAAGCGCAAGTATGACGGATATTACCGCAAATATCGTAGACTTGGACGAGAATCCTCCGCCTGATCCCACGGCCGATGACCGCAAAGACGGATTCCGTGCGGTTTCTATTTCGAACAAAGTGCAGAGAACCTCGGCGGCATGGAGCGTTTGGAATGCGAGATGGATTCCGAATTGGGTGTGGGTTGAGGATTGGCAGTGGGTCTCGGATTGGGATTGGATTGAAGATGAAGAAAGTGAGAGCGGCGGTTATTGGGAGGATTTCGGTTATTGGCACGACTACGGCGAATGGGAGGATCACGGAAAATGGGAGTTTTACAGCAATTTTTATTCCGTGTCAATGAGTGCCTCTATGAGTATCAAACCCGATGATAAAAATCCCACCGCTGTCGGGAAAACCATGAAATCGGGGTATGGGATCAATGAAAAGGTAGTCGGTTCTGTTTACGGAAATGGTGAGCATACTTCTTTACAAAATGCGGTTGCATATTTCCCCGAGTTTTATTACAAAACCTATTGGAGACTGCTTGAAGCTACTTCAAATAATGTTTTGGAGTTTAAGAAAAATATTTACAGCACCTACAATAATCGAACGCATTTCCTACCGATTTGGTATCCTGATGGGGATTACAAGGTTTATACTTGGGCGTTGGACTGCTGGTGTCCTGCGGGAATGCTGTCTATGAATCTGACGGACAGTGTTACAATAAAGGGTGATTTGTTCAGTGATTGGCATGTCGCCCCTGCTTACTAAAACAAAATACATTGCGAAAGGATTTTATTATTATGAAAAAGAAAATTATAAAAGTTATCGGCTTAATTTTCGTGATTGCAATCGCTTTGACTTCGCTTTCCGTCTGTGCTTTTGCGGAGGGCGGCGGTGATGTTGCGGGAGCAATCGAAAACACTTGGGACACTGCCTCTACTCAGATAAAGCAGGTTGTGGACAATGTTGTTTTTCCCGTTATCGACCTTGTTT
>CAYMFX010000261.1:0-2308 GCA_964389845.1 uncultured Ruminiclostridium sp. | reverse complement strand
GTAGGCAAGGGTAATTAAAAAAATGTATTTTTTTAATTAAGAAATAGTATTATAATGTCGCATATGAGCGACAATAGACTTAACAGCTCATTGAGTGTTATGTACATCATAGCCTCGCCCCCTTTCTGAAACGGTACTAACACACATGACATTCTCGTGTACCGTCCGGGAGCTTTATTAACAACGCCTCGCCCGCCTTGGCAACCCTCTTAAAAGAGCATCCCCCTTTAAGAGAGTGCTCGTGTTTATTATAGGCTTGCTTTTTTGGAATGTCAAGTTTTTGGCGGCAGGAAAGTAAAATTTTTTGAGACTAAAAAACAAGCTGCAATTTTTCATTTTTTACCTCTTGAAAAAAATCGGTTAATATGATAAAATAATTGTAAGTAAATTAATTTGAGAAATGTCGTAAGGAACAAATACAATGAAAAATAGTTCAAACGAAGCCGCCGTATCAGCAGGCAGCGCTTTATTCACCGCTGTTGCGTATTTCGGAGGTTATATAATAAATACCTTTTATCTTACCCTGCGTTACATAGGTCATGGAATAACCGTTGCCGCCAAAGCTTTATGGAGCGTTACCGACCGATTTAGAAAATGGCTTGTATCAGGATTAAAAAGGTTAGGTCTTTTTCTTGCAAAGCCGTTTATATATTTTGCAAGATATATTATGCTTTCTGTAAGAGAAGCTAAGGGAAAAAATCCGAAAAACGGATTTATACATTCCGTAGGCTTTGTGATAAAGCTTCTTTTCGGAAAAAAGGGCATTGCCGTTATGCTTTTCAACGTGGCTATTCCTGTAATCAGCGTGTTCTTTTTATTCAGCGTAATAACCTACGCCTCCTCCATCAATTATGCCGTAAAGCTTTCGGTAAACGGCAATTTCTTAGGCTACATTGAAAACGAGCAGGTTTTCCTTGATGCTCAGGAGGTATTGCAGGACAGACTGAATTACTTAGGAGGCGATATGGAAATTGAAGCGGTTCCCTCCTACTCCATAGAGCAGATAGGCTACAGCGAAACACTTACGAAGTACCAGATTGCTGACCTTGTGCTGCAAAAATCGGGAATAAGCCTTGATTACGGCTACGGATTTTACATTAACGATGTTTTCTACGGGGCACTGATAGATTACAACAAGGTCAAGGATACCCTTGAAGGTCTTTTGGCGGATTACAAGACCGATGCTGAGGATGAAAAAATAGCCTTTGTAGATGAAATAAAGTACAATGAAGCAGGCTTGTATCTTTCCGACAGTATTATCGACGAGGACTGGCTTATTGACGTTCTTACGGGCAAAAAGCAGGAGGCTTCCTACTACACAGTAGTTGAAGACGACAGCCCTTACGCTGTATCCGAGAAACTGGATATGACAATTGAGGAATTGGACGCTCTTAACCCGGGATTTTCCGAAAACGATATGCACATAGGCGATAAAATAAAGGTCAGCAGCGAGATTCCCTTCCTTTCAATCAGCATTACCAGAACCGAGATTTACAATATCGACAACGTACCCTATGAGACAGAAACTGTTGACGACCCCGACACCTATGTGGGAAATTCACGAGTACAGCAGGTAGGCGAATACGGCGAAAACCGCATAACCGCCGATGTTACATATGTAAACGGCATTGAAACAAGGCGCAATATAACCAAGGTGGAGCCTATCAAGCTCCCAGTTACAAAAATTGTGGGAACAGGTTCAAGACCTATACCCGAGGGCACCTATCTCGGCGGCGAAGCAGCTTATGGTAAGTTTATGTTCCCTCTTGCAAAGGATACGGGAGTTTATATAAGCCAGTGGACCCACTGGGACGGCGGATATTCGGGGCATGTGGGAATTGATATTGCAGGCACCGCCTATAATCAGCCCGTTTATGCGGGAGCAAGCGGAATTGTTACATACGCAGGCTGGGCAGGCGATTTAGGCTACTATGTATCGATTTATCACGAGGATTTGGGCTTAACCTCGGGCTATGCACATAACACCACATTGTTTGTCACCAAAGGAGAAAGAGTATCTCAGGGACAGCCTATAGCAGGCTCCGGAAGGACGGGAAGAGCCTCCGGTAATCACGTTCACTTTACGGTACAGATAGGAAACAACGGCGCTCACGTCAATCCTCGGGCTTATTTGGATATTCCCGATTGGGTTCCTATTAATTTAGCTTAATAAAAATCGTACCCTTAAGAACCCCATAAACAGGTTCTTAAGGGTACTTTTTTAACTCATTTTTTTATTGCTCCTCCAATTAGCTCTTGAATTTTTCTGCTTGCCCGGCTGCCGAAATACTTCGTCAGAAATCCTTGA
>CAYMFX010000260.1:0-2325 GCA_964389845.1 uncultured Ruminiclostridium sp. | reverse complement strand
CCGCTCCGCCTCCTCCAGAAGTTGCCGATACCGCAGCATTAACCAATCCTGCCGAGCCGCCCAAATACGAATCGGAGCAGATTGAAATCAAACCGCAGGTGACCGAGCCGCCCTCGAATTCGCCTAAGCACGGCGACAAAAAAGACGGTATGATATACATAAACGGCTTCGGTTGGATTCCCGATGAGGGCGGCGGGAGTAAAAGCGAATACGCAGGGGGAATGTACGAAAACGGCAATAAGATAGGAAACTTCGGATAAGCAAGGAGGTTAAATGAAAAAAATAATATCTGTAATAACGGCTGTGATTGCAGCCGTTATTTGTTTTCAAAGCATGGCTTTTGCAGAAAGCGGAGGCGACTCAAATATTGATAACGGCGGTGGCGGATTGGGCGAAGGAAGCTCGTTGAATTACTGGAATCCGCACGATGATGGGGTTAGAATCACTGTTGTCGATTCGGAAACAGGAGCTGTTAAATCCGCTTCTTACGACTATTCCAATGCCAATGTCGGGGACATTGCTTTTCACTTTGGCAAAACCTGTAAAATAGAATATGTGGGTGGAGCTTCCCTTTCTGCAAGCACATCTCAGTACATTTACAAAACTCCCTCACAGCCGCTTCCCACAATAATTTCCGACGGTGAATCGCTGTTTCCCGATATTGAGGAAATTCGCAGCTATTTTACCGATGAACAGGTTGTCAGGGAAATTTCCTCACATGTGGGAATTGCCTTTAACAAGCTTACGAATGGCGATTACAAGTTAATGCTCGAACCGATTATGTACATCACCTACAATGGCGTGAGGACGGCAATGACCGCTACGGAAGCGGCGCTGTACAATATTCAGACTAATGGTGATTTAAGAAACAAATTTGCTCCCTTATCACATAAAAATTTGCCGCTTGCTATGTTTTTGGAAGAGGACGATTTGGGCTATCGGGCATGGTCTGGTTCAACCACTTCACAGGTTACCGACAGCGATATAATCAATTTTTTGGGCATCGGTATTGTTTCGTTTAAGGAAAAGGAAGAAATCGAAGTTGAGGGCAGCGATTATGAGTACCGTGTCGATACCGATGTTTATACAAGCATTACGGTAAGCGGCAGCGAACATACCCCCGACAATCCCGTGACGGTGCGATTTTATATCAAAAACAAATGTTATACTGTCGGAAATGTTGTGTTCCCCGAAGGTTCATCGCAGCTTGTTTGGGTAAAATGGCATACGCCGAAAACCGAGCAGACAGTAAGGATTCATGTTGAGGTAGAGGGAGATGCAAGTGCAAGTATGACGGATATTACCGCAAATATCGTTGACTTGAACGAAAACCCTCCGCCCGATCCTACAGCCGATGACCGCAACGACGGATTCCGTGCGGTGAGTGTTCCGAGTAAGCCTCAGAGAACCTCGGCGGCGTGGAGCGTTTGGAATGCGAGATGGATTCCGAATTGGGTCTGGGTTGAAGATTGGCAGTGGGTATCGGATTGGGAATGGATAGAAGATGAGGACGGCGGTTATTGGGAGGATTTCGGTTATTGGCACGACTACGGCGAATGGGAGGATCACGGAAAATGGGAGTTTTACAGCAATTTTTATTCCGTGTCAATGAGTGCCTCTATGAGTATCAAACCCGATGATAAAAATCCCACCGCTGTCGGTAAAACCATGAAATCGGGGTATGGAATTAATGAAAAAGTTACCGCCTCTGTTTACGGAAACGGTGAGCATACTTCTTTACAAAATGCGGTTGCATATTTTCCTGAATTTTATTACAAAACCTATTGGAGACTGCTTGAAGTTACTTCAAATAACGTTTTGGAGTTTAAGAAAAATATTTATAGCACCTACAATAATCGGACGCACTTCACACCTCTTTGGATGCCGGACGGAAAATATGAGGTATATACTTGGACTTTGGACTGTTGGTGTCCTGCGGGAATGCTGTCTATGAATTTGACGGACAGCGTTACGATAAAAGGTAATTTGTTCAGTGATTGGCATGTCGCCCCTGCCTACTAAAACAAAATATATTGCGAAAGGATTTTATTATTATGAAAAAGAAAATTATAAAAGTTATCGGCTTAATTTTCGTGATTGCAATCGCTTTGACTTCGTTTTCTGTTTGCGCCTTTGCAGAGGGCGGCGACGTTGCGGGAGCAATCGAAAACACTTGGGACACTGCCTCCACTCAGATAAAGCAGGTTGTAGATAATGTTGTGTTCCCCGTTATCGACCTTGTTTTAGCGGTGTTTTTCTTTGGTAAATTAGGCTGCGCTTATTTCGACTACCGAAAAAGTGGGCATTTTGAGTGGACTGCGCCTG
>CAYMFX010000259.1:0-2326 GCA_964389845.1 uncultured Ruminiclostridium sp. | reverse complement strand
ATTAGAATAATAGTCGGTTTTGCAAGTATTTTTTATATTGGTAACTTTCTTATAATGCTTCTGAACTACAATGGTTGGATTCTCCTCTTCAACTTCGTTGTATGAAATAATGATACAACCTTTCTTACCCTCCCCTCCGTAGTACCAACCTTTTTTCTGATAGGTTATGTAATTTTTATCTGTGTGAACAGTTGTCAACTTATAATCAGGATCAATCACTTTACCAGCAGCAACTAATTCATTATAATCCTGCTCGATTGGACAATAGGCAATGTTACCACAAAATGCACCCCCACCGCCTCCACAACCATAATTTGAAGCATTTGTGCCATTTGACCTATGGTCTGTACCACTACCTGCGCCTTGTCCGCCTTGAATACCATTATTAGCGTCCGACTGTCCATTGCAAGCAGCTCCTCCCCCACCTGAGCTACCAACATAGCCGTAAGGAGTTTCCATTCCATCAGTACCGCTTGTTGGAAGTGTCACTAAGCTTTGATCTCCCCACAATATTCCGTCAGCAGGAGGAGGTAGACTTCCGCTTTTACCGCCTTTTTGAAAAATAGAACCTGTCTGATTACAACTATAAGTATTCCCATCAATTTGGAATGTTGTTCCTACCTTATCATTTTTCTCAGCAATTACAGCAGACATAGTTTGGTCTTTAATAATTTCTATACTATCAATCTTATATACATATCCACTGTCACCACCGGCTCCACTGTAAGAAATACCGTCTCCCGTTAAAGAATTTGCTATAGGAGCTTTTGAATCGGGACTTATTTTGTTACCCTTCCAAATACCGTTGCCACCGTCACAGCCACCACCTACAATCCAAACCGTAGCTGTAATTGTTCTGTCTATACTAAAATCGCCTGACTGATCAATTAAAAACCATTTGCCATATTTAGCATTACTTCCTGTAAGCGCAGGAGTAATCCCTGAAACATTTACCTCTATATTGGTTGCCAATATATCACCACCTTCATTTAATATTTTAAAAATAAAAATTGCATAACGCTATACGAACTCTGCACAGCGTTATGCATAAAAGTTTATTTGCTAAAATCAATTATTGAGATTACAATCATTCAATTTTTCAAATATACCACAATCACAACAGCAACAACAATTTCCTATCTCTATTGTTTCTTCCGTCTCTTTATCGGGTTCACGAGGATTATCAGGCAAAATAGAAGTTTCGGGTTTTTTTGGATTGATTACCCATTTCAACACTTTATCTTCCGTTGTACCGTCTTCCCAGATATATCCGTCTTTTAATTTCACAGTAATATAATATGTACTCGCAGGAACACCATATAAATCACCGCTTTTATAGTCGATAGCATAAGTTGCCCATTCATCCCATTCAGGTTGTTTAACCGTACCATCATAAAAAGGGGGATTGATTTGCTCAGGAATGTGAATAGGAATTAAATCGGGTATATCGGATTTCTCACCTTCTTCGTAAATCTTCCACGGAACAGTTTTAACTCCGACAGTACCATCTTCCCACATATATCCGTCTTCAAGTTCAAGAATCACATAATAGGCATCTGCTTTAACACCTTCCCAAATCCCACCGACATTATTTATCGCTGTGGTATCATAATAATCCCACTCAGGATATTTTGTATTTCCGTTCTCAATAGGATGATTTGCCTGTCTGGGAATATGAACTTTTTTCTTATCACCACCTGTTATTTCGAGGATATATGGGTCTGTTAATTTCCACTGTACCTCATAAGTTATTATTGTTCTGTCAGCCCATTGATAATTATCATAATCAAATAAATCAAAATAAGTAGTATGCCAACTATTATCAACATCGTATAAATCGCCTGACATTGTCATAATAGAAGAGTCATAATTTCTCCATATAGGATAACGCTTGCCTTCTATTTCATAATAATAGACATCTTTTCCCTCATTTTTCGTTCCTGCTATATAAGGATAAGGCACAACTACTTTATATATTCTCCAAGGAACAACTTTATCCTCTGTTGTACCGTCTTCCCAGATATATCCGTCTTTTAGACTGAAAGTAACATAATATATTCCCGCATTTATCTTAGAAGGCGTACCACCTAAAAGCGTCATTGCATTTGTATCATAGAATGCCCATGATGGAGTTCTGCTTTGCCCATTATATATTAGATAATTATTCTGATGTGGGATTCGTGTTTTTCTTTCTTCTCTTAATATAATCCAACCAGCTCTAACCTTACCTGTTTTAGGATCAACACCGACATCGCTTCTCCAACTGTAATTTTTCTTGTCTTTTATATCAAATAAAGCAATATAATTTCCCGATTCAACAGCTTGC
>CAYMFX010000258.1:0-2329 GCA_964389845.1 uncultured Ruminiclostridium sp. | reverse complement strand
GCCTATCCGAAAGCCAGCTAAGCAAGCTCTGTGCATTATATCCGCCTTCATCGCATATCTGATTAAATTTATTCTTCATAATATACACGCTATCCTTGCTTTCGTCCATAACTCCCCAAACCTCGCCATACTCGGCATTGCCTGTAAAGCGGTTCTGATTGGCTGCCACAAATTCACATACATACTCATAAGCCCTTGGGTTTGCGGATACGGAAGCCTTTGTCTTGAGAAAATCGCTTATATCCTGCGGCGTAAGACTTGGAGTGTTGGAAAATAACATCTCAGTTGCCAAGGCGTCAGCTGTCAATATCAGGGCTGCCGATTGAGCTTGCTTCTGCATTATGTCAAAATCGTTGATAAGCTGATTGTAGTAATCGGTAAAAAGCTCCTCAGCATGCTCAAAGCCGTTAGCAACAAGCATATTAACAAATGCTCTTCCCAAAAATCCATAATTGGATTTTACCAAGTTAGCCGCCGCCCGGGGATCCTTAAAAAAAGCCTCTTTGCACTCAACCTCAATTACACGGTTAGAAGCGCCGCCGCCGCTTCTCGCTGTTAAGATAGGCTTTTCTCCCGTTGTTATAATACAGTTTTTCCATGTGGGAGTTAAATCTACCCCTCCCGTCTTGTTTCCACGGGTCTTTCCCGCTCCTTCGGTAAGCATATAGATTTCTTTTTCAAAATCCTTACGTTCATTCACAATTTGCAGTTCGTCAAGAAACAGCGGAAGGTTATTAAAGAACGCCGCTGTTTTTTCCATGCCTACAAGCGTAGAATTAAAGGTCTGAATATATTGCCCGATTTCAGGGTTTGCCCATATTGAGGCGGCACACATTGCAAGCACAGACTTTCCGCTTTCGGTCTCTCCCCAAAGGTGAATGAAGAACGGAAGACATCCAAGAGGCTTTATCAGTACCGATGACAAGGAAGCCGCAAACACTATCCTTGCAATCAGTCTGCCCTTACGAATGTTTTCATTTATAAAATCAATCCATAGGTTTAATTTTCCTTTACATTTGACATTTTCAAAGTATCTCTTGTAATTTGTTTCGCCGTCAAAAACAACGGATTCAACATAGGGCGAGAACATCAATTCATCTTCATTGTTTATCCATCCCATACGAGAAGTACATTCGATTTCCTCTATCACATCGGAGTTTAATTCTTCCAGCTTGGCAAAGTATTTTACAAGACTTTTTGCGCTTTCGCTGGTAACTGAAACGCCAAAATCCGAAAGTTCGGTAATCTTATTGGCGCTGAAGATTGTTTTGCGGTCAAAAACAGCTGTCCTCCAGCCATGGCTTCGATAATAATAAGAAATTTTTATTTTCTCTATTCCTGTATCGATATTAATAAGCCTTTGCACCGGCATGATAGGGTGAGGACAAACGGTTTCCATGTCTAACTTTACCCCCGAACTGTCGCAAATATAATTTCCGCAGCGCAGAGTCAAAGGCTGCATAGGAAAATTTGTTACATTAAGATCGCCTATATCGGTGCCTTTTTTCTTGCAAAAATCCTTAAAAAGCTTAGAGAAATTCCGTATTCCGCATTTACGGGCTACAGCATCGATTTTAAGCCGCTTCTGTTCCATTACAAAGGGTTGATCTATGTATAGATATAGATACTCGTAAGGCTCAGTGCCGTCTATAAAATCTTCTTTTGTATATTCGTTTATATCTTTAGAGAAAAGATCTATCAATTTATCCGCAGTATCACTCGATACAAGCTCGCCACGTTCCCGCTCATCGTTTATAAGCTTCTCGGCTTCTAATTTGTCCAAGGCTTTATCTTCTCCTTTCCCCTTAGTCTTACCGCCGCACAAATGCGGCGGAAGGAATAAGGTTGATTTTATTAGTTTCCGTTAAAACGGGTAATCATCGTCCGTTTCTCCAAAATCGGGCGGTGCGTTATCGGGAAGCGGAGGAGTATCAAAATCGCCGGGATTGGGGTCAACAACCGGATTATATGGCATCTGATCAGCCGGCAAAAGCTTATCGTTCGGAATATCCACGCCTTTTTTGATTGCGTCCACGCTTCTAAGCCAGAAGCATTTGATCGCAAATGCTAAATTGCCGTTTTTGTTTATATATTGTTCACGCCCGAAAACACCGCCTATCAGTTTTTTTTCAAAGCATTTGCAATACCCGTCCCCCCAAACTACTTTAAAACCGCTGTTTGATCTTTCAACCGCCGTATGAAAGCTTACAAGCCCTCTATTTGTTTCTCCCGTTTTTATATCCTCTGTAAGCTGATACACAATACAGCCCCACTTTTTCTCCGTGCGGTTGTCGTTATCGTAGCGCCGCTTAAAATAATTAGGTTGCTT
>CAYMFX010000257.1:0-2352 GCA_964389845.1 uncultured Ruminiclostridium sp. | reverse complement strand
ATTATATCAGACTACAATACAATTGATTTTATGTTTGAGTTTTGCGGATTTGGGTTATAATCATAGTGCAAAAAAATAGGGCTACCCTAAAAATCAAAAAGTAGCCCTATTTTTTTATTAAATTTTACTTCTTCAACAATATATTAACTTTCTTCTGCACCATCTCTGCATCATATCCAGCCTCTGTAAGTCTCTTCGTCCTCTCTTCTCCATTACCCCAAAGACCAACTATAACTTCAAGTGCAACCTTCTCAATATCCTTATTTGACATTCCATTATTAATGGAATTAATAGTTTCAAGCCTATCAGCATCAACCCAACCGTACACATTTCCGTCATCGGTGCTGATAACGTGATAAGGGTGCAATGCTCCGGGTGCTCTGTTGGATATTCTAACCATACCGGCGGAGGCGTTGTAAGATACGTCCGCTTCACTTGCCTGATACTGATTGCCGCCGAGAAACTTCATAACGCTGCCCAGAGGGAGCATTTCACTTGTATCGTCGCTATTCTGTCCCTCGTAGTCTTTATAGCAAATATCTGCGTCAACGTTCATTCCGTTAATTTTGGTAAGCCCCCACTGCCATATAGCCTGACCGTAATCAAATTTAGAGGCTATATCGGGGCTGTTTGTCCAATGAGCAAGCCAAATTTCGTACTTGCCAATCAAGCGGCTCTTATTAACGTAATTTTCCATCCACGAAGGATTAATATATACTCCCGCCGTATATCCTGCCTTTTTGATTTCTTCACAGAATACGCAGATAATATCTGTCCTTTCGTCATTGGTAAGTCCTTCTAACTGGTCTCCGTCCTCCATATCGTAAAATATAGGATATGTAGGTCTATATTCCTTGATTGCAGCTAAACAAGCCTGAGCCTCTGATTTAGCCTCAATGGTGCTAAACGCTCTACTATACCAATAGAACCCATAAGGCAACCCCGCTTTAATCGCTCCGTCCGTATGAGATTTAAACTCAGTATCAAGCCTTGTAGAAATTCCCGCGCGGATTATTGCAAACTCAATGCCGTCTTTTTTTACTGCCTCAAGGTCGAGCCCCTTCTGACAATAGCTGATGTCAATTCCTCTTTTTCCCATTTACTTCTCCTCGCCTTCCTTTTTGTTTATGATCCCCGCTGCGTCCGACAGCCCTTCCCCAAGCGTATAAGCAATAACCGCCGCTCCTGACATAATGCACCCGCTTACCGTATTTGCGGTATCGTCATTGCCCCCCAAAGCAACAATAAGACCCGCAATAAAGCCTGCAATGCTTACCCAAAACTTACGGCTTGTCAATTTCCTTTTCCAATCAATTTTGCTCATAAAATCACTCCTTCCAGTCTTCCCTTTCGGGCAAGTCCATAATTTTTTCATATAAATCTGTTGCAACATCATTACCGCCTAAAGCGTGATAAGCTTTATAAGCGGTTGTGAGTGCCTGCTTTGAGTATAAGGGGCAATACCTTTTGTCGATATATTTCTCGTAAGAACGGATTATTTCAGCCCTAAGAAGGCATTGAACGCCGCTGCATAGTGCCTTATCTTTTTCGGTTTCCTTGTCTCTGCTGTTTAAAAAGTTGGTCAACAACACATTTCCTATTTGTGACCGCTCCTGTTATTAATGATACAACAATTGCCGTATCCATATCGCACTCACCTACTTATCGCTGCCCGCTTCAAGAAGAGCTTCAACTTGTTTCCTCAGCTTTAAGGGCACGTCTTCAAGCGTTTTAAGCCCTTTTCTGATTAATTCAGCGTATATTTTTGCCATATTATCCCTCGTTTCTTTCATATAGTTCGCACAGAGCTATACTTACTTGGAAAATTAATCCTGTTGTATTTGAGAAGCCTACGGTAAGTCCGACATTATTTTTCTATGGCGGAATTTATGCAAAAAGAAAACCTAACGTTGATGGTTATGACCCAACAATTATGAATGGTACGGGCATATTTAAGAATAATGATAAATGGTATGGTACTGAACACACAAATGTAGGAACATATTATATTGAGTTCACATTAAAACATCCTAATTCCTGCACTTGGTCTGACGGCACAAATGGGAAAATTATTTATGAATGGGCTATTGTAAGGGAAATTAAACTCCTTGAAAAACCTTATCTTTTAATTGATTCATTTAAATATGATGGTACAATAAAAAAGCCCAATATAATCAATGGTGATTTAAAGGGCGTTATATTGAGTGGCGATTTAGAAGGAACAGCAGCTAAGGATTATTCAATAACTGCAAGTGTTAAGCAACCCATTGAAGATAATGATATTTATGATTATAGGTGGATAGATAACACTACTGATGACATTATTCTGGATTGGCATATTTTAAAAAGTCA
>CAYMFX010000256.1:0-2357 GCA_964389845.1 uncultured Ruminiclostridium sp. | reverse complement strand
GGAGGTCTTGGCGCATTGGCATTTGGAATCGCGTTCCGAAAAGTTCCCGTGCTGCGTATTCAATTGTCAAGGATCTGTGAGTAAAAAATTACCCTTTCATATTTATAACCGAAATTTTCGCGGCTTTTTCCATTCAAAACCGATGTTTTTTGAAGTAATTTCAAAATTTCATTACTATTGCACAATTTCGGCTATATCCATTAGTCTAAATCGCCGAGCAATTCGCGAAGCTTTTTCAGGATTTTTTCACGCGCCCGCCAGAGCTTTTTGTAATCGACGTTTCGTTCACGCGCAATATCTGCGAGAGTTTCACCGCCAAAGTAAATGCGGTCGACCAGATCAAACTCCTCATCGGTCAGCTTGTCAAGCGCAAAATGAAGCGCCTTTTTTTCTTTTGTCCGCAAAAAATCATCTTCTGCGCTTACGCCGTTTGACACGTCATGGGGCAGATCGTCAAGGCTCACGACGCTGTATGCTTTATCCGTTTTTTCAAGATACTTTTCGCGCCGCTTTGATCTGCGATAAATCTTGTACACCTCCTCATCCACAAAAACTTTTTTGCCGCCTATGTAAAGATATTTCATAGTCGCAGCACCTCCTGTATTTTATTTGGAACACATTTCGCGTCCAAACTAAGGATACAGGATATAAAAGAAAAGTGAAATGTGTGTTAAGATGTATTGTCGTTTTTTCGCTTCACCGCCGTGTTTGCGGCTTTTTCTTTTTCTGTCCACCATTGTATACCAAATTTGTCCAGTTTGTCAATAGACGTGTAAACAAGCTAATTTTAAACTGTCGTTTTGCCCATTTTCGCCGATCAGCGAAAATGGTTTTTTGTGGAAATAGCAGAATTTGTGAAAATTATAAATTTTCTTCTGAAATTCATCGGAAAAAGCCGCTGAATTTTCGGTTATAAATATGAGGGGAGTTTTTTGAGTTTTTGAAGCTTAATAAAATGCTCTTCGCCGAAAACTCCGTTTTCGGCGGGAAAAGTAGCAAGCAACGCAAATGGCAAGCCATTTGCACGATTCGCCCGTTATTCCTAACGGTTCGAATCTGCTTGTTGGGGAGAAATCCCCAAACCCCTTGAAATGCGCGGAGCGCAAAAAAGGCGCAGCCTTACAAAAAAGAAAATGTGATAAAAGGAGATTTGCCATAATGGAAAACGAAAAAAAATCCCCGAACCGTAAGCGGTCGATTATTATGAATTTCCGCGTTTCGGAAGAAGAAAAAATCTTGATTTTAGCCAAAAAGCGCTATTGCGGCTTTCGGAGTTTGGAAGCATATCTTCGGCAAGCGGCGGTTTATGAAAAAATAAATCTGTATGATTTTGAAGATGAAATGAAAACGATGAACAAGCAGCTTAGCGCCATCGGTACGAACATTAACCAGATCGCCGCACGGGTAAATTCAACGAGCAGAATTTACGATGAAGACATTGATTTTTTGAAAGATAAAGTGGAGGAGATATGGCGATTACAGAAATCCATCCAATCACTTCTACGCTGAACCTTGCCATTGACTACATCACGAATCCTCATAAGACCGAGGAACAGAAATTCGTGGATTGTTTTGACTGTTCGCACATTTTTGCGGCTTATGAATTTCTGAGAGAACAGGAAAAAAAGGGTTATCGCGGAAATACCCAAGCGTTTCATATGATCCAATCCTTTAAGCCGGGCGAGGTCACTCCCGAGCAGGCAAACGAGATCGGTAAGAAGCTTGCCGATGAGTTTCTAAAAGGACAGTACGAATATGTCATTTCCACTCATATAGACAAGGAGCATATTCACAATCATATCATAATAAACGCCGTAAATTCCGAGACGGGAAAATCGTTTTCCACCGAGCATGACAGAAAATATAATCCCGCTTGGAAGCAGATTCGGGAAATCAGCGACAGGCTGTGCGCCGAGAATAATCTGTCCGTTATTCAGGACCCCGAAAGGGGCAGTAAGGGAAAAAATCATTACGAATGGGAACAGGACAAGGCGGGCAACAGTTGGAAGTCAAAATTAAAGACAGCTATTGATGAATGTATTAAGACCGCCGACAGCTTTGACGATTTTCTTGATAAAATGCGTGGGCTGAATTACGAGATAAAACACGGAAAATATATCGCGTTCCGAGCCGAGGAACAGGAAGCGAGCTGTTGATTTTCGGCAGCGCGAAAAAGGCGGTAAAGGCTCTTTTGCAGGACAACGGAAAGCTGCCCAATATCGCGGCTCTGGAGAAGCGCCGAGCCGAGCTGAGCGACAAGAAAGCCGGACTGATGAAGCGGTACGGGGAGATAAAGAGCGAAATAACCGAGCTTGAACGGCTGAAAGATAACGTGGAAAAACTGGAGAAAAGCGAGC
>CAYMFX010000255.1:0-2382 GCA_964389845.1 uncultured Ruminiclostridium sp. | reverse complement strand
CAGGCTCGCCGCTTGCATGGCGCACCTTTGTGGTGATAAGCTCCGCCGCCGCCATTGCCATATTCTTTGTCTGTTCTTCAAGGCTATCGCGGATACCGAATTGACGTCCGTCAATTACGGGTCTGATTCCGATTTTTGATAGCATTTGTTTGTCCTCCTGATAAAAATTATTACTGTTTTATAGCAATGACGTTATATTTCTTCCCCCTGAAAAATCACAGCAACTTACAATTACCCAAAAACAGCCTGATTTGCCTGAGGGGTATCATTGCGCTGTATAAATACCTTCCCATAAAGTTGGTAGCTCCACCGATATTGATTCCCGCTATCTCCATATTTTTGTTCAATACGGCGCTTCCGCTGCTTCCGGGAGCAATGAAGGCATTATGCTGTATCGCCATATTGTCGGCTTTCCCTTCCCCGGCGGAAAAAACAATGGGATCATCGGACACAATGTCGCCGAAAGTATGGACAAAGCGCTGTCCGTCGGGATTGCTGATAACGGCAATGCGTTCCCCCTTTAATGCGTCCGATTCCGCCAGCGGGAGCAGATTTAATTCCTCGGCAGAATAAAAGCTTATAACCGCTAAATCGCTTTTTTCATCGGTAAATTCAACCTTAGCGGAGGGGAATTTACCGTAATAGCTTTCAGCAGACTGTCCTTTTGCTTGTGAATAAGAATCCGACCCGTAGGGCTGAACGACAAATGAAGCTTTTGCCGTCGGATTGCTTTTTTCAACAACATGATTAGCAGTTAAAGCGTAATATATGCCGTCTCTTTTGTCAAATATCACTCCGCTTGCTCCAAAAGAATAGCTAAATTGCGTCACATTTCCTTTGACAGTCTCCTCACGCTTTACAATGCAGATATTAGCGGAAAGCACAGAGGAATCCAAACGTTCCTCCAAATCCTCATACACTCTTGTCATGCAGTCCTTTTCGTACACGGCGGGTACAACAAACAAAAACGCTATTACCGCCGCCAAAAGAACTGCAATGAATACAATTAAAATTGTTATATACAGCCTTGATTTGCTGTTTGTCCTATTCAAATTACTGCTCATACTCTTTCAAAATCATCGCCGAAGGCGACTCCACAACTTTCAACCTTACACTGTCAACTGCACATTACTTAAAGTAATCCACGCCGCCCTTAAAGAGAGGCTGAAGCTTGTTGCCCTCAACATTAACGGCGCACCTTTCGTCGCTGATACGCTCGCTGTGTCCCATTTTACCTAAAACTCTGCCGTCGGGGGAAATAATGCCCTCGATAGCGTACATAGAACCGTTGGGGTTATAGGCAAGCTCCATTGTGGGCTTACCGCTGAGGTCAACGTACTGAGTAGCTACCTGTCCGTTTTGGATAAGCTTTCTGATAACCTCCTCCTTAGCCACAAAACGCCCTTCTCCGTGAGAAATGGGAACGGTATAAGTTTCGCCCACCTTGCAGTGCATAAGCCAAGGAGATTTATCGGTGCAGATTTTTGTGTATACCATCTGGGACTGGTGTCTGCCTATAACGTTAAATGTCAGAGTGGGATTGTCCTCGGTCAGGGGCTTAATCTCGCCGAATGGAAGCAAGCCTAACTTAATAAGCGCCTGGAAGCCGTTGCATATGCCTAACATTAAGCCGTCACGGTGGTACAGCATATCGTTGATAGCTTCTTTTACTTTTGGATTTCTGAAAAAGGCGTTGATAAACTTTGCCGAGCCTTCCGGTTCGTCTCCTCCGCTGAAGCCGCCGGGAACCGCTATGATCTGGCTCTTGCCGATAAGCTCCGCAAATGCGTCAACGGATTCCTCCATTGCCCGTGCATTAAGGTTTCTGATAACAAAGGTCTCCGCCTTGCCGCCGCACCTGTTGAATGCGTCAGCCATATCGTATTCGCCGTTAGTGCCGGGGAATACGGGAATCAGCACCTTAGGCTGAGCAGTTTTATTGACGGCGGCACAGCTTATCTCACAGCCGTTGTTATAAGCAATGGTTTCGGGAGCCTTTTGAGCGGGAGTTGTATTCTTGAATACCGGTTCAAGCTTATTGTTCCATTTTTCCTCTAATTCGGCAATGTCGAGCTTGGTATCTCCGCAGATAATCTCATACTCGGGAAGAGTTTCGCCGATAATGCGAACGCCTTCAAGGTTTTCTTCCTTATCAATCTCAAATACAAAGCCGCCGTAAACGGGAGTGAACAGTTCGTCATCTGTAAGTCCTTCAAGCCTTGCGCCCACCCGATTTCCGAGAGACATTTTAAAGATACCCTCGGCAATGCCGCCGCCTGCAATGCTCCATACCGAAATAACGCTCTCATTTTTAATAAGCTCCTCAGCCTTGCGGAAAACAGCCTTAACGCTTTCAAAATCGGGCAGTCCGTTTTCATCATA
>CAYMFX010000254.1:0-2388 GCA_964389845.1 uncultured Ruminiclostridium sp. | reverse complement strand
TTAATTACCCTTGCCTACGGCAAGGGTGCGGGAACTTCGTTCCCGCAAGAAATAGCATTGAACTTAAATTTTTCACCGCCTTTCGGCGGTGCATTCGGCTTCGCCGAATGATTTAAAAATGTGTCCATTTTTAAATAAAAATTAGTATAACAATCAAAAACCCGCCCTGCCGACAAGCTTTCATTGTCGGCAGGGCGGGTTTTTATAATCATCAATGGAGAAACTAACGGGGTTAATTATTATTTTGCATAGTCAACTACTCTTGACTCACGAATAAGATTTATCTTGATTTGTCCCGGGTATTCAACCTCGTTTTCAATCCTTTGAGAAATTTCTCTCGCAAGGACTACCATTTTTTCATCGTTCACTACTTCGGGCTTAATAAGGATTCTTATTTCACGCCCCGCCTGTATTGCATAGGATTTATCCACGCCCTCGTAATCGGTGCATATCTCCTCAAGCTTTTGCAGGCGCTTAATGTAGTTCTCGTAGTTTTCGCTTCTTGCGGCGGGTCTTGCGGCGCTTATTGCGTCGGCTGCCTGTACGAGAGCGGCGATAATGCTTCTGCACTCAACGTCGCCGTGGTGAGCTTCAACCGCATGGACTATCTCGGGATTCTCGTTATACTTCTTGCAGACCTCTACGCCTATTGCAACGTGGCTGCCCTCAATTTCATGAGTCAATGCCTTTCCTATATCGTGGAGAAGTCCCGCACGTCTCGCCATGGCTGCGTCTACTCCAAGCTCGCTTGCCATAATACCCGCCAAATGGGCTACCTCTATGGAATGGATAAGCACATTCTGGCTGTATGAGGTTCTGAAATAAAGTCTTCCTAAAAGCTTTACAAGCTCGGGGCTGAGACCGTTTACGTTGGTTTCGAGACAAGCGTGTTCGCCCTCTCTCTTAATCTTCTGCTCAACCTCGCGCCTTGCCCTCTCAACCGTTTCTTCAATTCTCGTGGGGTGGATTCTGCCGTCCTGAATAAGCTTTTCAAGGGCAATTCTTGCTATCTCTCTGCGCACTCTGTCCTGACTTGAAAGAGTTATTGCCTCGGGAGTATCGTCAATTATTAAATCAACGCCGGTAAGCTGCTCCAAGGTGCGGATATTTCTGCCCTCACGTCCGATTATTCTTCCCTTCATCTCATCGTTGGGAAGAGGCACTACCGATACGGTAAGCTCGGAAACGGTTTCGGAAGCAAGCCTCGATATTGCCAAAGCGATAACCGACCTTGCCTTATCGTCGCATTCATCTTTAAGCTTCTGCTCGTAAGATAAGATTTTGACAGCCTTCTCGTGGGTAAGCTCGCCGTCAAGCTGTGACAGCAGCAAGTCCTTTGCCTGCTCCGAGGTGTAGCCGCTTATCTCCTCTAACTTCGCCTGCTGCCGGGATTTCAGCTCCTCCGCTTCGGCAAGCTTTTTCTTTACGTTTTCGGTTTTTGCGTTAAGGCTTTCCTCCAAACGCTCGATTTTATCGGTCTTTCGGTCTAAGTTTTCCTCCTTCTGGGTAAGTCTGCGCTCGGACTTCGTTATCTCCGACCTGCGCTCCTTCAGTTCACGGTCTGCATCGTTTCTCAGCTTCTGAATTTCCTTTTCTGCGCTTTCTTTAAGCTTGTAGCTCTCCTCCTTAGCCTCCAAGAGAGCGGTTTTCTTAGCGGTAGCCGCTTTCTCCTTAGCCTCGGTAACTATTCGAGCCGCTTCCTTTTCGGCGGACTCAAACTGTGCTTCAGCATTTTTCTTTCTGCTTTCTATTCCCTTGCGGAACATTATAAAGCCGAAAACTCCGCCTAAAGCAAGGGCGGCTACGATCAACACTATTGCCAACCAAAGATCCAAATGCCTTTCCTCCTTTTCGTATAATCCCGGTTACTTGATAAAAATCCCCTAACCAAGATTTCAAAAGGCAAAGCAAATTGAAACAAGGCAGAAAGTTTATATTTACGCACGCCCAAACGCCCCCGGCATATCGGGGAAAAGGACGGCGATTGATATTTTAACAATTGGGATTATATATGTAACCTAAAACGTCTTTGCCGTCCTTACGATTTATAATTCGGTTTTGTTTCATAGTACGGCTGCAACGTGAAATAAAAATAAAATAGCTCTATGGTTCAGGAAAGAGAGTTAATTTTAATTGTCTTAAATATTCACGGGTTCTCCCTTTCCGTGTAATATTAGTGCATGGCTATTCCAATATATAATTTTACGGCATTTTTAACAAATTGTCAATAGATAAGTTGACATTTCTCGAAAATTTTGTGAAAAAATTTGGAGATTTGGTCAGACGGCTTGACATTCGGGAAAATTAATGATATACTATTTAAGCATTAACCGAGATATGCCGGAATGATGGAATTGGCAGACGTGCTGGACTCAAAATCCAGTGGTG
>CAYMFX010000253.1:0-2394 GCA_964389845.1 uncultured Ruminiclostridium sp. | reverse complement strand
TTATATAAGCCCATATAAGGGGTTTTGCCTATTCCGTGATAAATAATGAAAGGAATGAATAAGAATGTCAAAATTTTCAAAATTTATGAAAGCTAACAAAACCGTGAAGGAAAACGGGTTCTACCCGGCAACAAAATCACTTTGTGACGAAAAGGGCAACCCCCTTGAATGGGAGTTTAAGCATATAACCACAAAAGAAAATGAGGTACTTCGCGACAGCTGTACCTTGGAGGTGCCTATAGCGGGCAAATCCAATATGTACCGCACTAAGCTTAAGGCGGGTCTTTATGTGCAGAAGCTTATTGCGGCTTCAGTGGTTTGCCCTGATCTGTACGATGCGGAATTGCAGGATTCCTACGGAGTAAAAACCCCGGAAGATTTGCTGATGGCAATGGTTGACGATCCGGGAGAGTACAACGATTTGGCGACTTTTGTTCAGAAATTTCAGGGGTTTGATACTTCCTTCGAGGATAAGGTTGAAGAAGCAAAAAACTGATTGAAGAAGGAGAACCCGAGGCAAATTTTGCTTACTATGCCCTTCTTAAGCTTCATATTTTGCCTTCCGTTTTCCTTGAAATGGACGAACAGGAAAAGGCTTTTACCATAGCGGCGATTAAGATAAAAATCGAAGCCGACAAAAAAGAGAAAAAGAAAATTGAAAGCAAATCCAAAAGGAAAGGCAGGTGAACCGCATGGCAACCATTAAAACGGCAATTGAGCTTCAGGACAATTTCTCAGGCGCTTTATATCGGATTATCGGCTCAGTAGATTCGGGCGTTACATCAATGGAAAATCTTCAGCGAGCAATGAGCGATCCTGTTGACACGGCTACTATTGAAGCGGCAAGAGATTCAATAAACCGGACGGCCGCTGCGGTTCAGCAGTTAGAAACGGCTATCCAAAGCACAAGGGATTCTTCAATTCAAATGCCTGTCGTTCGGCAGCCGCAGATTGGCATACCTGACAGAATAGATATACCTGTCACTCCTGTTATTGCCGACAGTCCTGTTCTGGATATTCCCGAAAAGGTGCAGATTCCCGTTGAAATGTTGGCGGCAAATCAAGCAGAGGTTATAACGCCAGATTCTGTCAAAGTACCCGTCGAACCGTTTGTCACTGAACAACCTCGGATTGATGTGCCTGAAGAAATGGCTGTTCCCTTGAATGTAGAAACAAATTCGGCGGAAAAGCGCATTTTAGAAATAGAAAAACGTCTGCAAGGATTAATCTCGATTCAGGAAGCAATCAATACCGTTGCCAAAAACGCTTATATTTTGCCTGATGAATCAGGGGAAATTTTGAGAAATACCAATAGTGAGCTTCGCCGTATGCAGGCAGCATTTCAATATTTGAAAGAAAATCCTTTTAATTTGGACAGCTCCTTTGCAGAATTGCAGATAAACAGCCTTTCGGAAGCTATTGACAAGACAGCGGAAAAACAACAAAATCTTAATTCCCTGCTTGACAATATGCCTTCTCGGATTATGAATGTCGATGTAAGGGCGAATGTCGCGAACCCGTTGGTAGAGCAGCCCGAACCTGTGCAAGTCCCGATTCATTGGCAATCCGATGATTTGGAGGTTTTCGCAGGCTCAGGCATGGAACGGTTCAGGCAGGAAGCTCAAAGCGCAGAAAATATGCTGAACACCTTGAACCAAACGCAAAGCAGAATTACGGAAACGGCGGCACAAACTAATTTGTTCCCGGCAAATGCCATTGCCGATATGAACAATATGCAAAACCGCTTGCGAGCAATTCAGCAGCGTATTCAGACAATCGAAAACAACCCCCTGAATATGGGTACAGACACCGCAAATGCGGAAATGGAGCAGTTACGGGGGCAGTTAGATCAAGCAATTCAGGAACAGCAGAATTTGAACCGTGCCGTAGAAGAAATGGACGTAGAGGCGGCTAATCAGGCATATTTGCGTTTGTCTCAGACGGTTGGAAGCACCGAAAGATATATCCGTGATAATGTTGATGAGCAAGGCAGATTCAACCGTGTAATTGATGAAGGCAGGAACAAAGCCAACGGGCTTACGGGGGCGATAAAGAAAGCAATCGGAGCTTACGCCACGGTTCAGAGCCTGTCAAAGGTGCTGAATTTATCGGATCAGCTCACTTCCACATCTGCCCGCCTTGATTTTATTGTCGATGACGGCGGCAGCATTGATGAATTGAAAAACAAAATATTTGCTTCCGCAGAGGCTTCGAGAGGTTCTTATTTGGGAACTGCCGACGCTGTTTCAAAGCTTGGGCTTACGGCAGGTGATGCGTTCAGCAGTTCGGAAGAAATCATTGCCTTCATGGAGCAGGTGAACAAGCAATTTACCATTGCCGGAACGGAAGCGGCGGGCATTGATGCCGCTATGTTGCAGCTTACACAAGCAATGG
>CAYMFX010000252.1:0-2412 GCA_964389845.1 uncultured Ruminiclostridium sp. | reverse complement strand
ATATTTTCATTGAAATAAGCGAATGTACGCTTGTCGGGAGTTGCTGTAAGCCCCACAATAAACGTGTCAAAATATGACAGCACCTGACTCCACACATTGTAAATTGAGCGGTGACACTCGTCAACTATGATACAATCGAAAAATTCAGGCGGGTATTGTTCGTTATAAACCGCTTCTTTAGTCTGTTTATCATCAGAGGATGGTGGCGTTTCTTCCTCAGATTCGTTCAGCTCCTCGCCTTTGAGAATGGAATACATACGCTGAATCGTGCTGATACACACATGAACATCTTGAGGAATATACGAGCTTTTCAGCCTGCATACATTGTATAATTGAGAAAAAGAGCGGTTATCGTCATTGGGGGTATAGGCGAGAAACTCGCGTTCTGCTTGTTCTCCAAGATTTTTGGTATCAACAAGGAACAACACACGATTCATCTTGCCATATTTTAACAAACGATATACACAGGTAATTGCAGTATAGGTTTTTCCCGCTCCTGTTGCCATTTGCACCAGCGCTCTCGGACGGTTGTTCGCAAAAGATGTATCGAGATTGTTTATAGCGTTGATCTGACACTTGCGGAAGCCCGTTTCATCAAGCGCAGGGAGGTTCTTCATATTATTGCGAATGGTGTTCTCTTGTTCAGCAAAGGCTTTTAACGTTTCGGGACGATGAAAAGAAAACACCTCTCTTGAACGGTATTTTATATCATTGTAATCGGTAAAGCGGGTAATTTTATCCGTCGCTTCATAAGCAAAACGAATTTTATAGCTATTCTTAATCCACTTGAAAGTACTGTTGGCGTAACGCGAAGTCTGTTCCTCGACAACGGTTAAATTCTGCCCTTCTTCGCTTTTCTTTGCCTCTATTACACCAACAGGCATACCGTCAACGAACAAAGCATAGTCAACCTCGCCCGTACTTGTAGGAAATTCACGGACAGCAACACCCAAAGCAACGTTTATATTCAATTCGTTCATATTCTGAATTACCCAACCGGATTTTTTGAGCTTTGTGTCAATTACCTTGCGGGCTTTTTCTTCGGGCGTCATCGCTAATCCTCCTTTTCAACACTTCGTTAAACAGTATAAAATACCAATTTAATTATACAGCATTTTTAACAAAAAAGCAATAGCTTTTTGACACTTTTTGAGAAAAAACTACATTATGTTGAAGCACAAGCACGGTCTGCTTGTACAAAACTCACTAATTTTTCCAAGTACTTTTGTTTACTTTGACGGTAAATATCACACGCACTCTATTTTGCTTGAATCAAGAAGCTTTTTGATAGCAGAAGTATGTTAGAAAATCAAAAACTCAACAGGAAATTGTGCTATAATACAAACAGAAGGGAGTGGTGAATATGCCACAGATGAATGGCAAATACTTATTTGATACCATAATGGAATGCATTGACAGCAATATCGGAGAGGGGGAAATAACAGACAGCCGTAAATCGGCATTTCGAGCGATCACAAAGGTGACTACTTACAGTATCAAAGATATCAAGACTTTCTTTTCGCTTACTACAGGCAATTCGCTTGAATGGTACTACCGCCAAAGACGCTTGTACCATGCTTTTGGACATATGATAAAGCACCGTGAAAAAGACTTAAGTATAATAGCGAATACCTACGGTTATGCCGATAATGCGTCTTTTAATCATGCCTTTAAACAAGCTTTTTCTGTGAGTCCAACACAGGCAAGAAAAAATCCGAAGCTTGTTAAGGATAATAGGCTGATTTACGGCGATTTTCAACAAGCAGAATCAACAAAACAGACAGTTGATGACATAAGCCCTAAGGAGATAATGCATATGATCGGCCTGCATGATTACGAGGAACATGGATTAGAAGAATATGGCTTCAGTCCAACGCTTTGTCGCGAGATAGCAGCACTTGCCGACAAGCTGGGAATTCCAGTTTATAGGTTTATGGACAGTTGTTTTGATTTGGCAGTAGATGTTCAATCCGATCCCGATTACCTCCCCCCCGAAGTCGAAACAGCTATTGATCTGGGAATCAGCTCGCCAAACGAACTTGAACAAATATGCCAATACTATGACTGCAAATATTTCGAGCTGAACAGTTTTATGGTGGACTATTTTCATCAAAACGCTGGAAAGATTGATGAAGAGTGATTCTTAACCGTTATTGAGTTTCATATTAAGGGCATATCTAGAGAACCAGTTGATACATTGCGTCAACGTTGCAAAATCGGCAGAGTGCGTCTGGCTGCATGCATTATGCAGCGAGAGAGGCGGTGATGCAGACGATATTCCTCACCGAATTGGGCTAAAAGAGTCTCTTTAGAGGTACAATTAAGTAAATTACATATTAACGAAATGGCACACCTCACTGAGATGTGCCGTTTCGCTATCCTATTCGGTTTTTGTGATTTCTCCGTTAAGGA
>CAYMFX010000251.1:0-2427 GCA_964389845.1 uncultured Ruminiclostridium sp. | reverse complement strand
GCCGCAGAAGCGGAGGCTGAGGTTATGCGCCGCAAGGCAAAGGGCGAAGCCGACGCTATCTTTGCAAAAATGGAAGCTCAGGCAAACGGTGCAAAGGAAATCCTTCAGAAGCAGGCGGAAGGTATGCGGGAATTGGTCAGCGCAGCAGGCGGAGACGCAGACGACGCTGTTAAGCTGATTGTTTCCGATAAGTTAGAAGAGCTTATGAGGATTCAGGTTGACGCAATCAAGAATATCAAGATTGACAAGGTAACGGTTTGGGACAGCGGCTCTAATGCAGACGGAAAAAGCTCTACCGCTAACTTTATCAGCGGTATGATGAAGGCTGTTCCTCCTTTAGGCGAGGTGTTTAAGCAGGCGGGAATGGATTTGCCGGCATTTTTGGGAACACCCGCAGAGGAAAGCGCCGAAGATAAAACAGAGCCTAATATCCCTACAGTATAAACGATAGAAAATATAAGGAGCTTTATCTATGAAAACGAAAGTAATGGCAGCTGCTTTTGCCGCAGTTATTTTGTTGTCCGGATGCAGCGGCAATTCCGATAATCCCTCCGGCGATCAGTCAACTCAGGGATTAACGAACACCGAAAGCATATCCTCTTCTCCTGCCGAAACAAACATAACCACAACGTCAGAGACGTCAAATTCAAGCGAGGAAAGCACAAGTCCTGCGGTTTCTGAAACGGAGAAGGAAAACGGCACCGACGCCCCCGCACCGGTATTTGCTTCCAATACGAAGCCCGAGGATTATTCTACGGAACCCGTTGATTTTAAAACGGAAATCGATGAGTTTAACAAGCAGGTTGAAGAAATGCCTCTCCCCGGAGGGTATGAACAATTTATATCTGACGGCTATTCAATCAGAAAGCTGGAAATCGACGGCACGCCTCTGTATGAGGTTAAGAAAAACAACGATAACCTTAAACCGCTTGTAATTCAAATGCACGGCGGATTTGATCAAAAAAATATAGATTATGCGCTGGAATTGGTGCAGAAGGAGGAGGGACTTTGCGTATTATCCATAGACTGTGCGGGAAGCGGAGAATCTCAGGACGGTCCTCTTCAAGCGCCTGCCGCATGGATGGAAACGGTCAAGGATATTGATACTTTGATTGAATATTATAACACAATATCGGACGTGGATGCGAAAAATTTCGGACTTATAGGTTTTTCTATGGGCGGAAATATATCGGAGTATTATACCGTTTACGGAGAGTATAAGCCTACGTCAATCTGCCTTGAAAACGCAGGCGCCGACCTTACCGGCTCGGGCGCTTCTTGGGACTGCTTCGATAAAGGGAAGAACGCATTGCCGCCAATATGGGAAGAAGAGCAGATGTGGAACTTTACTACAGCTACGGCGCCGCTGGCTCACCCTGAATATTTTAAGGACGTGCGTATGTACATCTGCGTTGGAGCAGAGGATGATATACACTCCCCCCAAAAAATGGAAGAGTTTAAGAATGCCGTTGAAGCCCTCGGAAATGAAAATATTATTTATCATTATTATGAGGATGTAGGTCATGAAACTCCCCGAAGCTGGATTGACAATGAGCGAAAGGATTTCTTGGCTAAGATGTGCTCCTAAATAAGGAGATTCAGACTGTCTAAAAAGTAAAAATGAAGTTTCCGCCTAATATTTTACGAAAAAAGGGGCTTGGGTGAAAACATCATATGTGTATGTGCCGTTTTGTGTAACCGTATCGTGCGGCTGCTTTGAGCGGCACATTACGCATTCTTGCGTGACCCCAAAATGAGATTATAGCCTAAAATTTTTTTATAATTAAACATGAAAGGAAACATTTATGAGGTACGTAGTTTACGTTTTCACGGTTTTATATGCAGTGTTATCCGTTTTTGCCGCAATAGTGCAAATTAAAACTATCAAAGCAAAAGTTACGCCTTTTATAATGATAGCCGGAGGAATAATTTTGATTGGGGCTGTTTTCCTTCATATTTTCTTTATACCGTTTAACTGGGCAGTCACGCTTACAGGTTGTCTTTTGATAAGCTTGGCTGCCTTTATTAATGGCAAAAAGGGAGAGCTTCACATTGTACATCACATTATACGTCTTGCTGTTGCGGCACTGCTGACTTTAGGATTTATATTCTTTTAATAGCATAATTATCCGCTCAACCAACCGTTGAGCGAAAATTCTACCTATGGTTGTGAGGATACAATTCAACTCAACCTTTAGTCCCTTAAAACACCTGCTGCAATGCTGTATAATTACAGTATCACAAAAAGAAAAGGAGTAATTATCATGGCAAATACTACATTAGGCGAAAGAATAGCAAATTTAAGGCGTGGAAAGGGCTATACACAAGAGGAGCTTGCGGAAAAGCTGTCGGTCTCGCCGCAAGCCGTATCGAAATGGGAAAACGACATATCCTGTCCCGACATTATGCTGCTGCCCGAAATAGCAA
>CAYMFX010000250.1:0-2446 GCA_964389845.1 uncultured Ruminiclostridium sp. | reverse complement strand
TACGCATATTTGACAAATTTCTCAAATAACGAATAAAGCTTTCGCAAGCAGGGGTAAAAGATATAACTATATAAATATAATATAACACATTTGAGTTATAGATTTCAAGTGTTTTTGTATGTTTATTTTAAATAATAACAAAAATTTTTATTTAAGTATAAATTAAAAAATGTCGTATAGTAAAATTAAATGTATAATTAACTATTTGTATAATCAAAATCCGATGTCCCCCGCCTCTTAGGCGGCGGGTTCCATTCAGTCTTTCAGTGGGGGATACAATCCCCCACTGAAACCCTGAGGGGCTTGCGCCCCCGGATTTTTCATAAATTCGGGGCGTTGCCCCTCATTGAATTTCATTTTATTTTTGCTCATAAGGAGGGTTTGGATATGGGATTTAACAATTACGAGGATCTTACCCCTATTCATCTTGACGTTCTTAAGGAAGTCGGCAATATCGGCTCGGGAAATGCTTCCGCTGCCCTCTCCAATATGATAAATTTAAATGTTGAGGTGGAGATGCCCGAGGTTAAGATTGTTCCCTTTCAGGAGGCTATTGACCAGTCGGGAGGAGCGGAACTGGTAGTCGCAGCCACCATGACCCATATGTCGGGGGGCATGGAGGGAATGATTATGCTTCTGATGGATAGAAATTTTGCCAACGTTATTTCAAGAGTATTTTTCGGCAGAAATGTTGAAGGCTTGCTCCATTTAAAGGACGAGGAGATTTCCGCACTCACCGAGATAGGCAATATTATGTGCGGAGCTTATGTTTCTGCGGTGTGCCAGCTTTCGGGAATGGAGGTCAAGCTTGAAACTCCTTCCTTTACCGTGGATATGATGGGGGCGCTTATGAGCGTGCCTGTTGTTGAGTTCGGCGAGATAGGCGACAAGATTTTGTATATAGATAAAAAGCTTAGCATTGACGGAGAGAAAATGAACACAAAGCTGTTTCTTGTTCCAACTATTGATTCACTGCAAAAACTTATGGGGAAGCTGGGAATTGAAGCATGAGCAACATTGTTGTAAACATTTCTGATTGGAGAGTCTGCAAGTCGCCTGAGGTATTGGTAACCTATGCTTTAGGCTCCTGCGTAGGCTCATGCCTTTATGATAAGGTTACGGGCATTGCGGGACTTTCCCACATAATGCTGCCCGACAGCAAGGTTTTAGACAAGTCGAGAGGCGATTTTAACAGAATGAAGTTCGCCGATACCGCTTTGCCGGATATGCTGGCGGCAATGGTGAAAATGGGAGCCGACCCAAGGAGGATAACCGCAAAAATTGCGGGAGGGGCTCTTATGTTTGCCACAAAAAGCGAGCAATTCAACATCGGGGAAAGAAACGTAGCGGCGGTGACGCGCACCCTTGCCGCATTAAGAATACCGATAACATCATCCGACACGGGACTGAATTACGGGCGAACCGTTTTTTTTCAGAGTGCGGACGGAAAAGTGGTTATTAAGTCCACTACCCGAGGCGTAAATATTTTATAAAGGAGATAAGAGCACTGTACGATTGACGGCTTGCATTTTGCCGCCGATTGTGCGGTGCTTTCCTGAAAAATAATGAGTACGATGAAACTTTCTCAGCTTCGTTTTATTGTTGAGACGGCTGAAACAAGGTCGATAACCCGAGCCGCTCAGAATCTCTATATGGGGCAGCCTAACCTGAGCAAAGCCATAAAGGATATTGAAGCGGAGCTTGGGTTTCCGATTTTTAAGAGAAACGCCAAGGGAGTTGTGCCTACCAAACGGGGAGAAGAGCTTATTGCGAGAGCCAAAGAGCTTTTGGAAAAGGCGGACAGATTAGAAGAGGATTATTTTGGGGGCAATGTGAAGCGGGAAAGCTTCACGGCTGCGGTTTGCGGAGCGGAGTGGTGTATTCCCCGGCTGATGAGCAGGGCGGCGGATTTAAAAGGAGATTTTTCCTTCGAATGCTTTCGCTGTGACAGGGAACAAGCGTTTCGGCTTCTGGAAAACGGCGAGATTTCCTTTGCGGTGGTGCGAAGCTTTTCGGGCGAGGGCTCACAGCTGTTGAAGGAACGGTTTAGCGGTCGGAATATCGGTTTTTTTAAAAGGAAAATTGCGATATGCGATAACCTTGCCATTGCCCAAAAAAATAATATCGGGGAGGAGGATATTGAGGGATTTACCGAGGTTTCGGTTTTGGGAGCGCCGTCTTTCGGGAATAAAAAATCCGTGACGGCGGCGGATTTTGGAAGCGCATCCGAGCTTTTAAAAAATATCGGGTCGGGATTTATGTTTGTTTCCGAGAGAGAATCGGTTTTTGCTTCCTCGGGGCTTGTCGTCAGAGAATTTAACTCGGCGGGGGGCTTTGAGGACAGGGTGTATTTCGGGGAGACAAGGCGGCTTTCGGATTTCGAGAGGAGCACGGCGGATTCTCTTGTGTGATTCATGATTTGGTCAGTTTCATTGAAAATTTTCAA
>CAYMFX010000249.1:0-2459 GCA_964389845.1 uncultured Ruminiclostridium sp. | reverse complement strand
GGTGTTGTCCGTATACGAGCAGAAAAATTTGGTTCGTTATTTGCTTTCACAAGATAACATTTTTTCTTTCGGAATATTGCTTTCCCTTTATACCGGATTGCGGATTGGGGAGGTTTGCGCATTAAAGTGGGAAGACTTTACTGAAAATACGCTCCATATCAGCAAAACTATGCAGCGCCTGAAAAACGCTTCAGGAAAAACGGAGGTGATGATCTTACCTCCCAAAACAAACTCATCGGATAGAATCATTCCAATACCCACGGCATTGCTGCCGATCATAGAAAAACACCGCAGAAAAAGCGGATACATTTTGACCCGACCAAACGGAAGATATGTAGAGCCTCGGTTAATGCAAAATAAATTTGCTGAATGTGTAAAAGCGTGCGGACTTGATGGAACACATTTTCATACGCTTAGGCACACTTTCGCAACACGGTGTATTGAATCGGGAATGGACGTGAAAACGCTTTCGGAAATTCTTGGGCATAGCGATGTGAAAACTACACTCAATAGATATGTACATTCGTCTTTTGAACTTAAAAAACAGAGCATAGACAAGCTGTCGCTGGCGATTTAATTTTGGTCAATTTTGCGGTCATTTAACTCAATTAAACCAATTGATGATATAGGATTATATACTTTTGCCACACTATGAAATATTCTGCGAAATCACCAATACCAAAGCAAAGGAAATTTTAAATATAAAAAATGTAGAAATAACAAAGAATCGAGGTAAACCGTAAATGGGAAAATTCGTAATTGAGTGTCCAAGATGCGGCAGCTTTGCCGAAGGAAAAACTGGTTTTTTTTCACGTAAGAAAATCGATTGTGTATGCGGTCATACGATTGATGTACGAATAGAAAAAATGACAACAAGAACCTGTCCTCATTGCGGTAATACGGTACTGTACGATCAAACAAAAGGCACAGATGCAAAGTGTCCCGTTTGTCATAGTCAATTGGTAACGCAGGAGGACATGAGTGCTGTAAAGGAATTTTCCTGTCCTTCTTGCTCTTGCAGGATAACCGCCGATAAAAACGCAGTGAGCTATACTTGTCCGCTCTGTGATACTGTGATCGACGTGCAAAAGCAGATCTCGGTAGAAACCGCTAAGGGTGAGGGACTTGCAAGTTTGATAAAATATGAGGGCGGAAATGATGTTTTTGTTTGGAAACACCCTATAGAAGACTTTAATCTCGGTTCACAATTGATCGTTCATGAAAGCCAGGAAGCGATTTTCTTTAAGGACGGTCAAGCATTGGATCTTTTTGGTGCGGGACGTTATACGCTTGCGACCCAAAATCTGCCATTGCTTCAGGATTTATACAAGCTTTCCACAAATGCTGACACTGTGTTCCATTCCGAAATTTATTTCATCAATATGGTAACACAAATGGGGGTAAAATGGGGTACAGACAGTAAAGTTCGTCTTTTTGATCCTGCCAGCGGCTTACATATTGAAATAGGAGCTTGCGGCAGCTTTAATATTCGAGTAAACGATTCCCGCAAGCTTCTCATGAAAATAGTGGGAACTGCTACGGAGTTTACTCAAGGCGAGATAGTAACAAATGACGGAGTTTCCTGTACTGCAATGGTCGGAAAATTCAAGTCGTTAGTTATGAACAAGGTCAAGTCCATTCTTGCTAAAACAATTAAAAATCAAAGCATCAATATACTTGAAATTGACGAGCATATAGATGATCTATCTTCTAAACTCTGCGAAGAAATTAATGTAACGTTAGATGATTACGGATTGATAATGCCGGAATTCTACGTTACATCTATCATGACTCCCGATGACGATCCGAACTTTAAGCGTTTAAAACAGCAATTTGCCGATAAAACGCTGCGTGTTCGTGAAGAAGAAATCCGAAAAGCCGAGGCGGAAGCAGCACAAGGCAGACGTTTAGTCGAAGCTCAGACAGAAGCACAGCTTAAAATGGTCAGCGCACAAGGAGACGCGGAATCCATTAAAATCAAGGCTTTGGCAGAGGCAGAAGCATATAAAGCGCAGGCACTTGCCGAAGCAGAGGAAATGAAGGCAAAAGGTTATACTTATCAACAGGAAACCGCGCGCCAGGTCGGCTTGGAGGCTATGCAAAACGGACTTACAGGAAACGGTTCCGAAGGCGGTGGTCTTGGCGGCATTGGTAGCAGTATCGGCGAATTGGCAAGCTTAGGAGTAACTTTGGGCGCAGTAGGCGGAATGGCAAGTTTAGCAAAGGACGCTATCAGTCCGATATTGAACACGTCCGCCGCAGTGGGAAGCAGTATAGGCAGCGGCACGTCAATCGCCGCCGAAGAGCCTAAAAAAGACACATGGAACTGCTCGTGCGGAGCAACCGAGTTAACCTCAAAATGTTGCCCAGAGTGCGGCACTAAAAGACCGGAGGCAATACAAAGCTGGGACTGTTCTTGCGGCTATAAAAATATTCAGTCAAAATTCTGCCCTAACTGC
>CAYMFX010000248.1:0-2475 GCA_964389845.1 uncultured Ruminiclostridium sp. | reverse complement strand
AAATGGGAAAACGACATATCCTGTCCCGACATTATGCTGCTGCCCGAAATAGCAAAGCTGTTTGATGTGACCGTGGACGAGCTTCTCGGCTGTGAACAGGAAAAGCCCGTTCAGCTTGTACCGAAGGATCAGCGCAGAAAGATAGAGGACTTAATGCTGCGCATAATCGTGGATTCAAACGACGGGGACAAGGTGAGAATCAACCTTCCTATGCAGCTTATTAAAGTAGGGCTTGAAACGGGAATGAATATATCCTCGATGTCGGATAAAGGTTCGCTTAAGGATATTGATTTTAATCAGATTTTGTCTATGGCGGAGAATGGACTTTTGGGAAAGCTTGTGGAGGTGGACAGCAGCGACGGCGATCATGTGCAGATAGTGGTGGAGGAGGTTTAATGCCGTAATGAGAATAATCATTAAGGATTCGGATACAAATTTAAACATAAGGCTTCCTTCACGATTGCTGTTAAACGGCATTACGGCAAAGCTTGCTCCCAAAATAATCAATAAAAAAATCGAAGTCAAAGGCGGCAATTCCCCTGTCACAAACAGTCAGCTAAAAAATTTAATTCGGGAAATAAACAAGTACAGACGCAGACATAGGGATTGGATATTGGTAGAAGTGGATGAACCGTCAACGAGAACAAAAGTAATTATTAAACCGTAGAGACAGAAAGGAGAAACTAAGTGGGAAAAGAAAAAAATCCTGCACAAACAAGCAAGTATATTTCGCTTATACTGCGCCACAAGCCGGAGGTTATAGGAATTACCCTCGACGAGCACGGCTGGGCTGATGTGAATGAGCTAATCGAGGGAGTGAACAAAACTCACCCTCTTGATATGAAATTATTGGAGCAAATTGTGGCTGAGGACGAGAAGCAGCGGTATTCCTTTAACGAGGATAAGACCCTGATACGGGCGAATCAGGGTCACTCGGTTCAGGTTGACGTTGAGCTTGAGGAGCGTATGCCTCCCGATACGCTTTGGCACGGCACAGGCGAAAAGTTTGCGGCAAGCATTGATAAAATGGGGCTTATTTCAAAGTCAAGACTGTACGTTCATCTTTCCGCCGATATTGAAACCGCAAAGAAGGTGGGGGCAAGACACGGTAAGCCTGTTGTTTATCAAATTTACGCCGATAAAATGGTTAAGGACGGATATAAGTTTTATTGCTCCGTCAACGGGGTTTGGCTTACATATAATGTGCCTAAGGAATACCTGAAAAAGATTTGAATCAAGCGATAAGTAACCCGGAAACAAGGGCTGCTCCCGAAGCCGCCAATGCCACCACTATAAGAGGCATATTTAAGTATGCAAGAATTATTGCCGCAGCGGTGCCGATAAGTGCGGTGGCAATATTTCCCGTGGAATAAAATATAGCGGGTATTGTCATAGCGCTTAAAACCGCATAGGGTATGTAATAGAGAAAGCTTTTAAAAAATCTTGACTTTATTTTCTTGCGGAAGAATGTGAAGGGAATTACCCTTATCAGGTATGTTACCCCCGCCATTACCGCTATGTATAGCGCAATGCTCATTTTTCCTCTTCCTCCTTTATCGGAAACATAAGAGCGGCTAAGGCAGAAGCTATTACGGCGCTGATTATTATTGCAAATCCCTCGCTTACCGCTGTGAAAAGGTATTTAAACAAAGAGGATATTGCGGCGGCGGTTAATATTACGAAAAGAACTTTGAGATTTTTTCGTGCGGCGGGCAGTATTATTGCCAAAAACATTCCGTAAAGCATTATCCCCAAAGCGTCGGTAAGAAAAGAGGGAAGGGCGGCGCCCGCAAATGAGCCGAACAAGGTTCCAAGGCTCCACCCCGAAAATCCCGCTAAGATAAGACCGTACATATAATAAGGCGTTATGCTTTTGGGCTGTGCTGAGGCAACGCCGAAGATTTCGTCTGTTATTCCGTATGAAGCGGCAAAACGGTGGGGAAGAGTGAACTTTTCGCTTAGCTTCTGTGAAAGGGAAAGTCCCATTAAAGCGTAGCGAAGATTGATTACAAGCTGTGTCAATGCCATTTCCAATAATGATCCCCCGGAAGCTATTACCGACACGCCCGCCGCCTGTCCGGCGGAGGTCAGATTAGTTACCGATATTATCACCGCCGTGATTGGCGATAAACCCATTCTTACCGCCATTATCCCAAATCCGAAGGAAACTGGGAAATAGCCTAAAGCAATCGGTATTCCGTGCTTTAATCCTTGTATAAAATCTGATTTCATTTCTTTTGTCCTTTTTTCTTTTTCCTTCCTTATAATAGCATATTTTTTTTAAAAAAGCAATGACTTAGAACTTGTTCTTAAGGCAACACCGCACAATGATTGGCGTACAGATGCGCCGTCGATTTTTTCGTCAGATTGTATAAATCCGACGAAGGAATACTGACGTATTTCAAGGAGGATTTGTGCAAGATGACGGAAAAAGCGCAAGCATATGTGCGTCAAAGCCGTCAGGCGGTCATTGTG
>CAYMFX010000247.1:0-2530 GCA_964389845.1 uncultured Ruminiclostridium sp. | reverse complement strand
GCATGACAGTAAAAGGGCAAGTCAGACGGTGCTTCGGAAGTTTCCGAGGAGGTCAGATTAACTGAAAGGAAAAAACAAATGTCAAAGCTAATGTTAGGGAACCAAGCGGTGGCAAGAGCGCTCTATGAATCGGGCGTTAAGGTGGTTTCAAGCTACCCCGGAACTCCCAGTACCGAAATAACCGAATTTGCCTCCGCTTATGCAAAGAACGAGATATACTGCGAGTGGGCGCCTAATGAAAAGGTAGCCTGCGAGACAGCAATAGGCGCTTCAATTGCGGGAGCAAGAAGCTTCTGCGCTATGAAGCACGTAGGCTTAAACGTTGCCGCCGACCCTCTTTACACCGCCTCTTACACAGGGGTAAACGGCGGCTTGGTGGTAGCCGTCGCCGACGACCCCGGAATGCACTCCAGCCAGAACGAGCAGGACAGCCGCAACCACGCCATAGGCTCTAAGCTTCCCATGCTTGAACCGTCGGACAGCGCTGAGTGCAAGGAGTTCACAAAGCTTGCCTACGAAATATCGGAGGAGTTTGACGTACCCGTACTGCTGCGCTTGTCCACCCGTGTAAGCCACAGTCAAAGCAAGGTTGAGGAGGAGCCGAGAGCCGATATTCCCAACAAGCCCTATGAAAAAAATCCTCAGAAGTACGTTATGATGCCCGCCTTCGCAAAGCCTAAGCACCTTGTTGTGGAAAAACGCACCGAAAGGCTTATAGAGTACGCGGAAGCCTCTCCGCTTAACCGTGTTGAGCTGAATGATTCCGCCGAAATAGGCGTTATAACCTCGGGAGTGTCCTATCAGTACGCCAAGGAAGCATTGGGCAAAAAGGCAAGCTACCTTAAACTCGGAATGGTAAACCCATTGCCCGAAAAGCTTATAAAGGATTTTGCCGCAAAAGTAAAGACCTTATACATAATTGAAGAGCTTGACCCCATAATCGAAAATCATGTTCGGAAATTGGGAATCCACTGTATCGGAAAAGAAAGGTTTACCCTCTTGGGCGAATACAGTCAGAGCCTGCTCCGAGAAAAAATTCTCGGAGAAAAAACGGAAGCTTTATCCTTCGGCGAAGCAGTTCCGATACGTCCTCCCGTAATGTGCGCCGGCTGCCCTCACAGGGGCTTGTTCTATGTGCTGAAAAAATTGGGCTGCCTTGTGTCGGGCGACATCGGCTGCTACACTCTCGGAGCCGCCGCTCCTTTACAGGCTATGGACACCACCGTTTGCATGGGCGCATCGGTAAGCGGGCTTCACGGAATAAACAAAGCTGACCCCGATTTTGCAAAAAACAGCGTTGCGGTAATCGGCGACAGCACCTTTATCCACAGCGGCATAACGGGACTAATAAACATTGCCTACAACCGCTCAAACAGCACCGTTATAATTCTCGACAACTCCATAACGGGAATGACGGGACACCAGAATAACCCCGCCAACGGCAAAAACATTTACGGCGACCCCGCCAATGCGGTAAACCTTGAGGCGCTCTGCAAGTCTATAGGCATTAACCGAGTGAGGACGGTTGACCCCTACGATATGCCGCAGGCAGAAGCTGCCGTTAAGGAGGAGCTGGCTATGGACGAACCCTCGGTCATTATTTCACGCCGCCCCTGTGCGCTTCTGAAAACCGTTGTTCATAAGTCTCCTCTTAAGGTGAACAGCGATAAATGCGTAGGCTGTAAGCAGTGCCTTAAGATAGGCTGTCCCGCTCTCTACATAAGAGAGGGGAAATCCGTTATTGACCGCACTCAGTGCGTAGGCTGCGGAATCTGCAAGGATATGTGCAGACCCGGCGCAATAACGGACTAACAGGAAAGGAGCAAAGAAAAAATGGAAACTAAATCCGTAATGATAGTGGGGGTAGGCGGTCAGGGTACATTGCTTGCCAGCCGAATTTTAGGCGCCGTACTCCTTGAAAGCGGCTACGACGTAAAGGTGAGTGAGGTTCACGGAATGAGCCAGAGAGGCGGCAGCGTCGTTACTTATGTTAAATACGGCGACGAGGTGTATTCGCCCGTGATTGAAAAGGGGGAGGCGGATTTGATACTCTCCTTTGAGGAATTGGAAGCGGCGAGGTGGCTGCCCTATCTGAAAAAGGGAGGTCGGCTTATCACCAACACTCAAAGAATAGACCCTATGCCCGTAATAACGGGAGCGGCACAGTACCCCGAAAATATAACCGAGAAGCTTAAAAAATCCGGCGCAGATGTGACAGCCGCCGACGCACTTTCCGCCGCCGAGGAAGCGGGCAGTCCCAAAGCGGTAAACGTTGTGCTTATGGGAATGCTCTCAAAAAGCACGGACTTTCCCGAAGAGGTATGGGAAAGGGCAATCGAAGCCTGCGTGCCCCCAAAGGCGCTGGAAATAAACAAAAAAGCCTTCGCAATAGGCAGAAATATGCAGAATAAGGAGTAAAGCCAATGGACAAGGAAATCTACATGAGCGAAATCGAATGCGCCCCAAGAGAAGAATTGGAGCTTTTGCAAAGCTACCGCCTTTCAAAGCAAATCAGAAGGGTTTACGAGAA
>CAYMFX010000246.1:0-2536 GCA_964389845.1 uncultured Ruminiclostridium sp. | reverse complement strand
GGGCGATACCGAGGAATTTATAAAGGGTCTGACCGTTGCGGTTTCCGTTGACGATACTACTAAAATCAGTATAAAGTAAGGGGGCTGTGATAATTGGCTCATAAATATTGCCGATACTGTGCTCACTGCATATGCGGCGATGCTTACTATTGTACCGAATTTGACAAGGTATTGAGCAATGTAAAGAGTGCGGTAAACTGTTCGGAATTTGTGCTATCCGAATTGGGTGATGTTGACACGGGAAAACAGTACGCACCGAGGGAGAACGAGGCAATCTCAACACAAAGCAGTGATTTACAGCTTGCCGAGGCACGGGAAATTGCTTATAAGGCGGCTTTGCGGAGTATGGGGCTTGACGCTGCACAGCATAAGATTGATACCGTGGGTACCGTTACGGATATGCAGCAGGAGCTGGTGAAAAGGCTTGAAGATACGGGGATTTTAAAGGTTGAGCTTGGCAGCGGAAAGCATAAGCGGGAAATGAGCATAACAAACTATGCTCACCTTGTGGCACGTTCCACAAGCCGAGAAGTCGGAAACACCGCCCGTATCAATCAGATGTCCGCCAACGGCTTTGATTTGGTGGAGATACCGCCTCACTATCCCACCTGTGAAATATGCGCAATACTTCAAGACCGTGTTTATTCCATTTCTGGCGAAGACAAGCGATTCCCGCCGCTTTCCAAGGCTATCGGAGAATACAAAAACATTCACCCCCATTGCCGGCACGTTATCGTAGGCTGGGCGGAAATGATGTACACTCCCGAGGAGGTCGAGGAGACAATCAGGAAGAGCAACCGACCTTGGACTGATACCCGCAGTGGGGAGGAAAAGCAGTTTTACAACGAGCTGCAAAACAAGAACCGTAGGGCAAGGGATTTGCAGTATCAGTACGAAAGATACAAGCAAAGGCTTGGGGACGATGCGCCTAAGAGCTTGTATGCTTTTAAGAGGATTAAAAAAGACGAAGAAAAGTTTAAAAAGCTGAAATTGGATTATACCCGTAGAGGTAAGCTTATTGAAAATCCTGAGCTGCTTCTCCCCTTCGCCGACAATGCGTTTATTGCGGAAGAAAAGTTTACTAAATATTTTTTCAATCCTGACAACCCTAAAGGGTGGGAAAAGGGACTTGCATTTTCAAGTCATTTGGGTTATAATATAAAAAATTGGGAAGCTTTTCAAGCAGAAATACTCGAAAAGGTCAGACTTAATCCTTCTATATATGATAGGGCAACAAAATAGTCAAAAGCTCGGGCAGCTTCTCTCTGTCCAACTCTTTTAAATACTGAGTGATTTCCTTTATGTCCTCGTTGGGAAACATTTTTCCCACCAACAGCTGAGGAAGCTCCTCTGCTGTCTGCAAAAATTTGATATACTTAGCAATGGGCAGTTTGCGAATTTTTACGCCATACAGCGTTTTTTCTTTTGGTGCGCTGATTTTCAGCGATTTATCCTTATGTTTCTTAGCCATCATATCCTCCAAAATTCAAATAACATTTTAGGGGCATTTTACCGCCCCTAAAACGCCGATTTAACGATTTATTCCGCCGTCACCGTGGGAACGGACGCTAACCAAGTGTTAGCCTCAGCCATATTTGCGGTATCCGCAGTACCACGGATTTTACCGTCCACGGCACGGGGTATGCACTTAAAGGTCAAGGTGTAAGGCTGACCGTCGTTGCTGCTGCCCTTGGTATTATGATTTACACTGTAATTTGTAAGCTTGCAGTTATAATAACGGTAACATCTATAGCCGCCGTCTCTGCGCAAAGCACGGTAAACAAGACAGACCGTTTGCGGAACATCCAACGTACCTTCCTCGATTGCCTTTTTTGCTTCGTCAATGTCACATCCTGCCAATTTTGCCAATGCTGCCAAATCAATTTCGTGAATGGTAACATCAACATCGGTTGACGTCCAATCAGAGCCGCTGTCATAAATACCGTCGTCCCCGGGGATTTCAAACTCTTCCCGATTATCAGTAAATGATCCGCTGGAAGCGCCCACAAATAATATTTTTTCCCCTGCGGCACTGTATTCCGTTTCAGTATCGCCGACTTCGGGAAATATCCCTACTCCGGCAAAGCCTTTAAGTCCGATTTTCTTTTTTACCATAAATTTCTCCTTTCAGTTTTCACCCCAAAGGGCTATTTCACAGTAGTATGTGGTGGTTTGTGCTGTGCGGTCAAGAATAACCGCTCCACGGCGGGGGCGGGCTATGCACCACTTATCTTCGGTAAGCTGTATCGGTTCTTCATCAAGTCCGCTGTCAAGAAGGGCAAACAGCTCATTGCAAACCGCCTTTGCTGCCTGCCGTGTTTTTCGCCGCACCTGAATTTGTATAAGGAATGTTCCCGAACCGTCATTTACGGCTTCTATCATTATTCTTGTGCTTTAAACATTGAGGAAGCAAAAAAGGAAGCACGATTCTGCGTAGAGCAGATTAAGCAGTACCCTCTTCCCAAATATCCCGTTTTCTTTGACGCCGAGGAAATGCAGATTGCTGACCTTGGAAAGAAAGCGGCAACAGATATTG
>CAYMFX010000245.1:0-2574 GCA_964389845.1 uncultured Ruminiclostridium sp. | reverse complement strand
TATATTTTATGCCTGTTGGGTAGGTTTTTTTGAGGGTTTGTTTTGCGGATTAAGGGTTTTATCTAAAATTTTTTGAGCTTGGAGGTGACAGCAATTTTTGTTTTGGATATAGGCGCGGCGCTTATAAGCACATTATTTGACGGCATCATAGATTTGCTTTATCAGAAAATAGTGGATCTATTGGGAGAATTTTTCGCATATATGAATATGATGGGTTCCGATCTTTTCAATATGCCTTGGATTAAACAAATCGTAAGTCTTTTCGGCAAGCTTGGTTGGACGCTTTTTGCGGTCGGAATAATCGTTGCGCTCTTTGATTTTGCAATAGAATCCCAAAACGGCAGAGGCGATCCGAAAGCATTGGCATTGAACATAATCAAGGGATTTATGGCGGCAAGCTTATTTACCGTTGTACCCGTAAAGCTGTACGGATTTGCAGTCGCAATGCAAAGCAGTATGTCAAGCGATATGACGGGCTTCGTAAATCCGCAGGAACAAACACTTTTGGATGCTTGCCTCGGAGTAATCACCGATAACCTTTTCGGTCCGCTTTTGGGAATTTTAATCACCGTTATGATGGGGTATGCAACAATAAAAGTGTTTTTTGCAAGCCTTAAAAGAGGCGGGATTTTGCTGATACAGATCGCTGTAGGTGCAATGTATATATTCAGTATTCCGAAAGGTTATACGGACGGTTTTGTCATGTGGGTAAAGCAGGTAATTGCTACTTGTTTGACCGCTTTTTTGCAGTCAACCATGTTGGTATGCGGCTTGATCCTGTTCAAGGATTACTGGCTGCTCGGCTTAGGGATAATGCTTGCGGCAGCGGAGATACCGAGAATAGCGGGACTGTTTGGACTGGAAACCGCTACACGTCCCAATATTAACAAGGCTTGACGGAGATCGATATACTCTGCGTAAACAGCCGTGAGAGCTTTGAGGAAAACAAAAATCATCTCAAAACATTATCCCAAAAGGAAGAAAATCCTGCTGTAAAAAAACTGCTCGAAAAAGATATGACGCACCTCGATCAGATACAGACTTTGACTGCTACAGCAAGAGAATTCCTGCTGATCGTGCGTATTCGGGGAATGAAGGACAAGGAGATTTTTGCGCACCTCAACCGTATCGAAAAGACTTTGAACGAGAACGGATTCTCGGCAAGGCGGTATAACGGTGAGGATATCAAAACGCTGTTGGCGGTGTATTTTGAACAGAATTCCGTTACGGAAAAATTTGAAAATTATGATGGAGAAAGGTATTTGAATGGCTGAAAAAATAATTTTAAATGCGGTGATGAACCGCAAAGCTGACTGCTATGAAACTAAAAAATGTGTTGTCGAAAAGGTGATTGAGGTACACGAAACCGAATTTAAAAAGATGCTCGAAAAGCCGTTGGAGCGCAATTATTACCTTGCACCATACCACAGCTTAATGGGTTTTTATGACAATGCCTATCACTGCATTCTTTTTGTTGACCAAAAAAGCGGCGATGGCTTGCTTGTAAATTCCGAGGGCAGCGACTACGCACGATATTCGCAGTATATTCCCAATGCCAAAGACATTATTTTAAAGCAGGAACAGACGCTTGCGCTTGACGATTTGAAACCGCATATGGACTGCTGCATTGACAAATGGCTTGAACAGTACGCAAATGAAGATAAATTCAGCATATCGCTGACAGACCTTGTTAACAACAGCGATCTCGCCGGATTATTTGTAAATTATGCTTCGGAAGCACTGTGCAGTGATCCGAGAATCGAAACTTGTGAGCTGACGCATAACACCATTGACGTGACTAAGCGTGAGCTTACGGAAACAAAGCTGTACTGCCCCCTCACCTTTCAAATTGAACCCGAAGAAGATGAGGACTATGGCGATCTCACGGAAGTCGATTCCGCAAATTATATTTATTACGATGATGAAATAAATGAAATCATTCGCAAAGAATTCGAGCACGATGAGGACGAGCGGGAACACGGTCTGAACGCATATACCCGCAGCGATTATTTGGCTAAAAAGGTATATTCGATTTTTCCGAGCGTGGAAACATGGGACGGCGATTTGTACGGTTTAGTTACCATAAAGTCCTATGCTGATTACTTGTAGTGATAAAAAATAAAATTGATCCAGATAAACACATTGCAGTATTGTCCTTACATTACGTATGTGCGCGCGAGTTGCAACTGACGGTTAATGCAAAATATGCTATACTTACACTGTCCTTACATTACGCGCACGCACGCAAGTTGCAACTGCGGGAGCGCATAACGTCCACGCGGATTACTATGCGCGGAGCTTACCTTCACGAGAGTATTGCGAACGCTGTGAACAGCGATTTATCGCCACTTTAGTCTCGTTTTTAGGCTGCTAAGTCAGCCCACATTCGGCATTGGAAATTGTTAAGCTGTTGCGGAAGCACCGTCGTACTCCCGTAAATCCACTTTACCAATGCCCTTAAAAAATATCTCGATCTTCTGTGTCCGTTTTCCAGAACTTTTGTCGGCTTCGTGGACGACGATCTTTTCAATAAACTCACCGAGTATTTCGGGCGTAAGCTCTTTTATATCGGTG
>CAYMFX010000244.1:0-2597 GCA_964389845.1 uncultured Ruminiclostridium sp. | reverse complement strand
AATAGTTTGTCCATTATTGTAAGACTATATATTTTATCAGAAGCAGTTTTTGTGAATACTATACTATTTTGATTCAAAATGTTCGGTTCTTCAAATCCCATTGACAGGATGAAATCAAAGAGTTCATCTTTATTGGATATAAATAGCTGGTATTTTGTATGTCCTAATGTTTTCTGCAAATATCTTACGGCAAAATTAGTCCTAAATATTGTGCCATCAAAGCGTTTGAAAAAATCTTGGGCACTTTTATCAAATCGGTCAATAGTGTTTTTTATTTTATCAGCAGATGACTGTAAATCATAGGCTGTTTTGGTTTCTGTAATTGCCGCATCTTGCGCCAAAAGTCTTTGAAATAGACCAGCAAACTGTTTCCTTAAATTATCGGTTATATCTGATATGTTTTCAAAAGGCTCAATAGGATGGTTTTTAACATTATCCTTTATTTCAGCAATAAATTCATGTATTCTAATATCATCTACACTAGCAGGATTAAATCCAGTGTCCTTATTTAAAAGATATGTCTTATTTTCATAAAACACTTCTTTTAGAATGTAAATGTATATCTTTTTTCTTGCCTTTATAGCAAAAGTCAACTCAGTCATTGTAATAGACAAATTGCTATCTTGGGATTGTGTACCATATTTATTTCCAATAATACATACAACAATATCACAATTTTGCAATTCATTATAACATGACACTTCTAATGTTTCCGATTGCGCATATGTTACGCCGCCTCTGTCATGCATAACCGGTTCATATCCCATAGATTTAATAAAGTTTCCAATATCTTCACGAACATGACGTAAATCATAGTATGTTGAACTAATAAATACTCTCGGTGCTGCCATAATCAATTCCTCCTTGTTACGCTACCAACACAACATTCAATTCCCGAAGCAGCTCCTCGTACCGCTCTCCGAAAATCTCATAAAATCTCCCCAGACCGCCCTTGCGGTCAAACGGGTTCAAATCCAAATCCTCCGACTCAATGCTGAGCGAGGTTATAATATGCTCCTTGATAAGGCGCAGCCACTCCATTTGCTCATCGGTAAAATGCTCCGCGCCCGCGTTTTTGTCGAGTGTCCACTTCATAAAATTGTAATTGACCTTATCCGCAAACGGCGACAAATTATCCTCATAGCCCATTTCAAACAGAATAATGGAAATCAGGTCGGTAAGCTGCGCCATAGTGCCGCGCTTGACTTTCGTGGGCTGCTTTAAGGCATAACACTCCCACAACCGCTCAACAGTAACTCCCTTAGCACGGAGCTTTTCGTACAGTGCCTTAAGCTGCTCTATCGCCATAGGACGGTCGGAGTATTTCTGATTGTATATGATCCGAAGTGCAATAATCTCGTTCTTGTTTTCCTCAATAAATTCACGGAACGAGGTTATTATTTTGTCTGCGGTTTCCTCGCGTTTTGTATCGAAATCCGCAAAAAGCACCGTGTCAAGATTTACATTGTCAATAATCTGATCGTGGCATCGCCGCATATTCTCGATAAAATCCCGCGTTTCGGGCTTGTAGAACGGCGCAACTGCTTCTTTGAGGAGCGCCGTTTTCGCTTGTTCAAGCTGTTCCTCGGTCGGCTCGTTTTCTCCGGTATCGGACTTTGATTTTTCGAGTATCACGTCCTCGTCAAATGCATTCAACAGACATTCGGCAACTTTACCCGCGCTATTACCGACATTTTTTTCAAATTGCTTTTTTTCGGCGGCGGTCATTCTGCTGTTCAAGCGGATTATGCGGTTAGCAAGAGAAATCAGCGTATCCTCATCTTTTGCGCCGAGTGCGACATTCATCATCAATTCTTTCATTGACACAAGGGGTTTGCGTTCAAGCGTGCGAGTATCGGTCTTTTTAGATTTTGTAACTCCCACCGCGTCCACGATAACAAAATGATCCTTATTGTTGGCAGCCGAGGGGGAAACCTTACGCAAATCCTCCACGTCAAGAGTGCGAGTACCTCTGCCTTTCATTTGCTCAAAGTAATTCTTACTGCGTACATCGCGCATAAATATCAGGCACTCAATCGGTTTTACATCAACTCCGGTCGCTATCATATCGACTGTAACAGCAATTCGCGGATAATAGTCGTTACGGAACGAACTCAGTACACCGTCGGGATTCTTTGCGGAATATGTAATCTTCTGACAAAACTCGTTTCCCTCGTCAAATACATCGCGAACGATCTGAATAATGTCGTCCGCGTGACTGTCAGTTTTGGCAAAAATCAGAGTTTTAGGGACTTCCTTTCTGCCCGGAAACAAGTCGGTATAAAGCTTGTCCTTAAATGTGCGTATTACCGTTCTTATCTGGCTTGGGTTTACTATGTCTCGGTCGAGCTGCGTGGGAGCATAATTAACGTCCTCGTCAAGCTGTTCCCAGCGTTTTGCGCGGGAAAGCCTGTCGCGGCGTTCTATCATCTGCCGCATAATATGTGCCCCGTTTTTGGTGACATCGGTTTCAATAATGTAAATATCCTCCCCAACGTTTACTCCGTCAACAATTGCCTGTTCTCTCGGATATTCACTTACAATATTTTCATTGAAATAAGCGAATGTACGCTTGTCGGGAGTTGCTGTAAGCCCCA
>CAYMFX010000243.1:0-2627 GCA_964389845.1 uncultured Ruminiclostridium sp. | reverse complement strand
GCGGCGTAAGACCCGCCGTAAACCCCGGTATCTCGGTATCCCGTGTAGGCGGTAATGCGCAGATAAAGGCTATGAAGAAAGTATCCGGCTCCCTTAAGCTGGAATATTCGCAGTACAGAGAGCTTCAAGCATTCTCTCAGTTCGGTTCGGACTTGGACGCAGACACTAAGGCAAGACTTGCAAAGGGCGAACGTATAGTTGAGCTGCTGAAGCAGCCACAAGGCTCACCCTTGAAGGTAGAGGATCAGGTTATCATTATCTATGCGGTAACCAACGACTACCTTAAAGAGGTTCCCACCTCCGCAATGGCTGAGTATCAGAAATCCCTTTTAGAGGAGATACACGACAAGCACAGCGACATTGCCGACGGTATCAGAAACGAAAAGGTTATTTCTCCCGAAAACGAAGAGAAGCTGAAATCTGTGCTTACTTCCTTTACCGATGAATTTGTAAAGGGTCTTTGACTAAAGGCTTGAAAGGATATTCTTATGTGGATACTAACTTATGACAAAAAATACCTTGTCGATGCCAAGCATTTCAGAATTACCAAAAACATCGGCGGAAAAAAAGATCAAAAGTGGGCAATTTATGCAACGGGCTATACCTCAAATGAATTGAGCGTACCGGTCTGCACATGCTTTTCCGATGAGGACAGAGCGATTGCGGAATTGGAAAAGGTAGCGGCTTTCACAGAAGAAAATCCCGGTAAGGTCTATAGATTCAGCAAGTAATTTTACGCATAGCAACAACAAAAGGCAGAGTTTCTTTGCAGAAAGGACGGTATTACAAATGAAAAAAGCCGCATTGGCAATAAGTATAGTTGCACTGTCGATCTCGGTGCTGAATTTAGCGTTTTCCCTGCTGTGCTTCTTCTGTAAGGAAAACATACTGCCCAAAAAATATTTTTAAGGATTTGGTTGATATATGGCATCAGGAAATATGAAGGCGATAAAGCGCCGCATAAAGAGCGTCGGCTCAACCATGCAAATCACCAAAGCAATGGAGCTGGTAGCCTCCAGCAAGCTGAGAAAGGCTAAGGAAAAAGCCGAAGCGGGCAGACCTTACTTTGAAAAGCTGTACGAGATGATGACGGAAATAGCCGAGTCCAAAAAGGACTTCAGTTCTCCCTTTACCGAAAAGCGTGAGGTGAAGAACAGGCTGTTTATTGTTATCGCAGGAGACAGAGGGCTTGCAGGCGGATACAACAGCAATGTTTTAAAAATGGCATTGGCGGAAGGCGAAAATGATGAAAACAAGCCTAAGATAATCGCCATTGGAAAAAAATCCATTGAATTTTTTGAAAAACGCAGGTTTGAGCTTGTGGGAAGGTATCCTCTTCTTGCTGAAACCGCAAAGACCGCTGATTGCTCCGATATTGCGACGGTGGCTATTGAAATGTTCAAAAAGGGAGAGGTGGACCAGGTCAAAATCTTCTATACCACCTTTGTTTCCCCATTGGTTCAGAATCCTATCTCCATGGACATACTGCCGTTTTATAAGGACGAGGGAGGTAATGGGAAATCTACGCTCATTACATACGATCCCACGCCCGAGGCGGTATTTAACCGAATTGTCCCTAAGTTTACCATGAGCTTAATTTACTGCGCCCTCAGCGACGCCTATGCGTCGGAACAGTCGGCAAGAAGAAACGCTATGGAAAGCGCAACGGACAATGCGGAAAAGATGACGGAGGAGCTGAGCCTCAAATACAATCGTGCCAGACAGGAAAAGATCACCAACGAGATTAACGAGATCGTTTCCGGCGCTAACGCACTGCAATAAGGGAAAAGAAAAACTGCTCCTGTTAGCCAAAATGCGGCTTCGCCTGTTTTGGCTGTCGGTTGGAATTTTTCACAGGATTTTTAGTCGGCTTTGCCGCTTGGTTTTTCTTTTTTGATGTGCTGCTTTGCTTTTTGTTGCGCATTGGGGCTTCGCCCCAATCCCCACTTCCTTTTGCGCCGCAAAAGGAAGCGAAAAAGCTTCGGCTGCCGCATTCATTCCTTATTACCCGCAAAAAATTTTAAGAAAGGCATTACGGATATGTCAGAAAACAAACAAAATATCGGCACTGTGGTGCAAGTAATCGGCGCAGTGCTGGACATAAAGTTTACTCAAGGCAATCTGCCTGCGCTGCTTAATGCCATCGAGATAGACCTTAATGGCAAGAAGTTAGTGGTCGAGGTTGCCCAGCATATCGGCGACGACCTTGTCCGCTGCATTGCCATGGGCAGCACCGACGGTCTTGTAAGAGGCACCAAGGCGGTTGACACAGGTAAATCTATCACCGTACCGGTAGGTAAAGAAACTCTCGGAAGAATCTTTAACCTGCTGGGTGAAGCAGTTGACAATAAGCCCGACCCCGTAACCGAGGAGCGCTGGGAAATCCACCGCAAGCCCCCTCAGTATGAAGAGCTGGCGGCTTCCAACGAGGTTTTGGAAACGGGCATCAAGGTTGTCGACCTTATCGCACCTTACCTTAAGGGCGGTAAAATCGGTCTGTTCGGCGGTGCGGGCGTTGGTAAAACCGTACTTATTATGGAGCTTATCAACAACGTCGCAAAACAGCACGGCGGTCTGTCCGTATTCACCGGCGTAGGCGAGCGTACCCGTGAGGGCAACGACCTGTA
>CAYMFX010000242.1:0-2695 GCA_964389845.1 uncultured Ruminiclostridium sp. | reverse complement strand
CGAATCCGCTGCTTCGGTCGTCTTAATATATTGATTGATTCTTTTGCATAAGCCCCAATCATTTAACGAACAGGAGGTCGGCTTATGGCACAGCAGCAGGTTTTTCCCACTAAGGGAAATCTGATGGCATCCAAACGTTCATTGGCGCAGGCGCAGCTTGGCTATGAGCTGATGGACAGAAAGCGCAATATCCTTATCAGAGAAATGGTCAGCCTTTCCGACAAGGCGAAGGAGATAAGAGGCGGCATAGACATCGTTTTCAGCGACGCTTACAAGTCTCTTGAAATGGCGAACATCACTCTCGGCGTAGTAATTCCGCTTACAAAGCAGATTCCCGAGGATAACAGCGTGAGGGTGACATACCGCAGCGTTATGGGAGTGGAGCTTCCCACGGTGATTTTGGATGAAACGCCTAAGAAGATGACCTACAGCCCCATGCTTACCGACAGTCAGTTTGACTATGCCTATATTTGCTTTAATAAGGCAAAAAAAATGGCGGCAACATTGGCTGAGATTGAAAACAGCATTTACAGGCTTTCCGTTGCCATAAAGAAAACCCAAAAGAGAGCCAACGCCTTGAAAAATATCTTGATTCCCCGCTACACCGAGCAGGTTAAGTTTATTACCAACGCTTTGGAGGAAAAGGAGAGAGAAGAGTTTTCAAGACAAAAGATTATTAAGGCGAATAAAGAAAAAAATGAGGCTAAAGCAAATAATTAGAACACGCTCTCAACCGTTGTCGGGAGGATTATATGGCGGATTGGAATTCTAAGCTTTATTTGAAATTCAAAGGTGAAAGAACACAGCCTGCAATAGACTTAGCTAACAGGCTTCGTGTTTATAATCCGAAAACTGCTGCGGATATAGGCTGCGGTCCGGGAAACAGCACATCTGTTCTGAAATCGGTGTTTCCCGAGTCGGATATAATCGGGCTTGACAATTCGGAAAATATGATAAACAAGGCGAAAAATACCTATCCCGATTTGAAATTCCGTTTGTGCGATGTAAATAATCTCAGTGAAAGCTATGATTTATTGTTTTCAAACGCTTGCTTGCAGTGGCTGCCCGAGCATGACAAGCTTATACCTAAGTTAATGAACAATCTTAACGAAGGGGGCGTGTTGGCGGTTCAGATACCCATGAACACGGAGGAGCCCTTGTACCGTGCAATCGCCGAGACGGCGGAGGAACCGGAGTGGAATTTAAACAGCGCAGATTTTCCCGTTAATAAAACGCTTTTGCCCGACGAATACTATGATGTACTGTCGGGCTGTTCTTCGGATTTCAGCTTGTGGGAAACGATTTACCGTCATTCGCTGCCCTCTCATAAATCCCTGTTGGATTGGGTAAGGGCAACAAGGCTCAGACCTTATCTTGAAGCGGTGGGAGAAGACAAATCGGAAAAATTTGAGAATGAGATATTGTCAAAGGTCGAAAAATTGTATCCCGTTATGAATGACGGGAATGTTTTACTTCATTTCAGAAGATTCTTTTTTGTGGCTCAAAAATAAACTAAAAAACAGTCAAATTGACTGTTTTTTTAGTTTATTTGAAAAATTTGCTTTTAGAAAGAACAATTCCGGCTATTAATGCAAGAACCGCCGATATTGCCAAGGGAATGTATATATTATCGGCGAAAGGAAGTCCGCCCACATTCATCCCGTAAAAGCTGAACACCATGGTGGGAACAGCCATAACAATTGTAATGATAGTCAGCACCTTCATCGCTATGTTCAGATTGTTTGAAATAAAGCTTGCAAATGCGTCCATGGTGTTGGAGAGAATGTTGGAGTAAATGTTGCTCATCTCAATCGCCTGCTTAACCTCTATGATTACGTCCTCAAGCAAATCCTGATCCTCATCGTAAAGCTTGATGATTCTGCCTCTCAGAATCTTTTCAAGGACGGTTTCGGTGGATTTCAGAGAGGTGGAAAAATAAACGAGGGATTTTTCCAAGCCCAAAAGCTGAATAAGCTCTCTGTTCTTCATTGACTTGTGAAGCTGATTTTCGACGTAGCTGCTTATTTTGTCTATCTGCTTAAGGCACTGGAGGTACTTACCCGCTATCCTTAACAGGATTGAAAAAATAAAGCGGGTTTTAAACTGGGTCTTTACGTTTTTCACAACATTGTTGGCAAAATCCTCCACAATGCTGTTTTCCTTCAGGCTTACGGTAATAACGTTTCTGTCGGTGAGAATTATGCTCATTGGCATTGTGTAGTAGGAAATCGTATCGTCGTCGCAGCTCTGATGTTTTTTTCCTTTGTTTTCGGGCTTTTCGGCAACAGGATAGTCAATTACAATAAGCGTTTGATCCTCCTCGTTTTCAATACGGGAGGTTTCCTCCTCGTCCAATGCCGAACGGATAAAATCACGGTCGATTCCAAGCTCCGACTCCAACATCGATATTTCCGATTCGGTGGGAGAAACGGCGGAAACCCAGCAGCCCGCCTCGATTTTTTCCGTTTCCTTTATTGCGTTTTCTTCGGTCTTGTAAAATTTAAGCATCCGAACTTCCTTTCCGCACAGGAAGTCCGAAAGCCTAATGAAGCTTACTCCCTGCGCATATCACAAATGAGAATTGAGGCAACAATGCCCGCAGGGGTCGGCTTTCATTTAATCACTTCCTTCAGGATAATATGTATAGCAATTACATTACCAATACATTTTATCATAATTAACAGGAAAGTGCAAT
>CAYMFX010000241.1:0-2697 GCA_964389845.1 uncultured Ruminiclostridium sp. | reverse complement strand
TAACGGAATTTCTTGACCCGTATTTAATATTACACAGTTTTTTTCCACTGAAAAAATATAATTGCAATTAACTAAAAATGATTTATGTGTTCTGACAAAACCTTTATGCTGCAATTGCTTTTCAATTGCGGAAAGTGTTTTTAATACCTCAAACTCCTGTGTTACAGTGTGCATTGTGGTATAATGACCGAAAACCTCTATATAAACTATTTCGTGAAACTTAATACTTATAGTTTTCCCATGATATTCAAATAAAAACAATGACGTGTTTTCAGACAAATATTCTTTTAAATTAGCAACCGTTTCTTGAAGTTCAATATCCAGTTTATCCTTGCGTATAAAACCGAATGGCTTATACCTAAATGATGTAGAAACAAAATCGTCATGATTGGTTACAAAAACAACAAGCGTTTTGCATTTTGCCACGATAATATGGTAAGCAATTTTTTCGCCTGTAATATTAGGCATTTCAACATCAAGAAAAATCAAATCATACTGATTTACAAAATTTATTAAGTCAGCGCCACCATTATATATGCTTACATCATATTTCAGATCTTCAGCTGTAAAAATGTTTTCTATTTTCTCCTTTAAGATTTCAGAAAAACACGGATCATCATCACATATGGCAATTTTCATCATTAACACCGCCTTTCAATGAAATTATACCAAATTAATTTTGCAAATGCAATATGTAATTTAGCAAAATTGGATGGGACACAGATTTTACAGTGTACTTGCTTTATTCAATCTACTACTTTTCCACTTTTTTTTGGATTGGCAGGTCTTTTTCGTGTCTTTGGCGCACATTTTTTGGATATCACTTCCCCATCCTCAAATTCGATAGGCTCTGCCGCTTGCGGAAACTTCTTTAGTATCTCTGTTTCCAGTTCTTCCCTGTCTGCATACTGCACTTTGCGCTCTGCCTGTTCCTCCACAGCATAAGACTCCTCAAACTCGATCCCCCACTTAAAGAACAACTTTAACCGTGTTTTCATAGGATAACACCCTGTTTTCATAACCACAAAATGACCTTTAGGCATAGATTTCAGCTCGTCAACAGTCATAAGCGGTCGTTCAATCATTTGCAGAGTACGGTTAGAGCCGTATTTGCCTGCGGTTTTGGAGATTGAACCGCTGAGTACGGTTTGTTTGCCAAGGTTCAGTGACATCACCTCGGCTGTCTTGGAGTTGGGAGCGAATGCTCCGAACAATGTGCATTGACAGTTATCAACAATAATTTCCGCGCCCTCTTTCCCGTATGTTTTCTCAAACTGAGCAAGGGACTGTATAATTGCAACGATAGATATTTTCCTTGAACGGGAGGCGGAAAACATCATCTCCAAGCCCTCTATCTTAGGCAGTGTGCCTATCTCATCGGCATATATCATCACTCGCTTATCAAGCTGTCCGCCCTTTTCGTCCGCTACCGTAAGCATTTCTCTGTAAAGCTGCTGCAAAATAAGAGATACCAAGAAATGCTTAGTGGTGTCTTCCTCGGGCAAAACGAGATATATTGCGGATTTATGGTTGCAGAAGTCCTCAACATCAATGGAGGTGTCAAAGCATAAAATCTGCTCTAACTCCGTGTCGAGAAAAGCATTTAGTCTTGACATAGCAGTAGTCATTACGCTTGCCATAGCCTGCTCCGAAGAATTAAGTGCCGCTCCCGAAAACCATCTTGCCTTATGCTCGCTGGGCAACTTATCCATCAATAATTTAAAACGGGATACGCCCTTCACCTCGGAAGGTGCAAGCAAATCCTGAATCAATTTAAACACACTGATAATATGTCTCTTTTCGGGAGCACAGAACTCTGCAACGAGCAAAATAACCGATGTCAGCAGTCCTTCCGCAGATTCGTAAAAGAATGCGTTCTGCCCCATGTCGGAATTGTTTCCGTCGGCACTGATAATTGTTTTTGATGTAATTTTAGCGTATTTTTCGGCTTTGGCTTTATACTCCATTTTATTGCTTGATTTATATAAATCCATATATTTATTTACGAGATAAAGCATATTGTAACCGCTGCTTCGGGTAGGATTACGAAGATCAATAAGCAGAGTAACGATATTATCAACGGTTTTCTTGACATTGGGCTGTAAATATCCGTATACCTTTTTCCCTTTGGAATTTTTAAGCTGCAATTGTAATTTTAAAATAAGCTGTTCAAGCTGCGGATCAAATTCACTGTTATTTTGCACCTCCAACAACAGATCCGTCATCACATTTTCCGCTTCTGAACGCAATTTTTCGCGAACAACTGTTTGCTGCTGATATAAATTTTGCAATTCGTCGCGGTAAATATCATTAGCGAACGCACTCCGAATTTTTTCAATGCCCTCCTTAGTGAGATAACCCTCTTTTGGATCAACCGAGTACACCACAATATGCACATGGGGATTTGTTTCCTTGTTATGAAAGGCGGCGTACCAACGGAAATTTTCGGGAGCAATTTTATTTGCTGCCGTCATATCCGAAATATGCCGTCTAACCAAATCCCGCCAGTGTTTAAGAGCAATGAAACCCATTCGTTCAGCGTCTTCGCGCTTTAATGAAACGATATGAGTCCATATTGCGCCATCGTGATCTGCAACCTCTTTTGCAGCTTTGTCCAACACAATTGGCTCATCTTTTTCCGAAAATAATCCGTGAGAGTTTGGACGGGAATCAAGATAATTCATAAAGATTTCTCGG
>CAYMFX010000240.1:0-2771 GCA_964389845.1 uncultured Ruminiclostridium sp. | reverse complement strand
AGATTTTTAATATATCGTTTTTTGATTGGAGACTAATTATGAATATTAACGATGTTTCATTTAATGATAATGGTGAAATCATTGATATACTTTCGGGACAGATTCTTCAAGATAGTCCAGAAGAAAGAGTGCGTCAAAAATTTATTGGGATTCTTATTTCGGACTATGGTTATCCTAAGAATCAGATTTTAAGAGAGATTCCTATTCAGCAGGGTTCAAAACTTCTTACAGACAAAGCTGATGGCTCATTGATAAGAGCTGATATTGTAGTCTACACAAATAAGAAAGCCGCTTTAGAAAAAGATCAAGGCAATATACTGTTTGTTGTAGAATGTAAAAAGCCGAACGCTACTGAGGGTTATTCCCAGCTTGTCTCTTATATTTACAATACATCGGCAACAGGCGGAGTATGGACTAATGGCGATAGTATTACTGTCTATAAAAAAAGAACATCTGGTGAGATTGGATTAGATGAATTACTATCCTTACCACGTTTCAAGGAATCTTGGAATGGAAATGATAAAATTCCGTCAAAATCTAACCTTCCACGTCCTCACAATGTTCGTTTCCTCTTGTCATCTTGTCATAATAAACTGTATGGTAGAGGAATGGAAAATGAAGATTTCGACTTAGCAATGGATATGGTGCGCATCCTTTTAGCAAAAATTCAAGATGAAACCACACCAGGCGAATTTCCGAAATTTTGGATTACTGAAAATGATTTTCATTCTTCTGACGGAAGACATCAAGCTGCAAATTCAATACAAACTTTATTCAGAGAATATGCTGACCAGTTTCCAGATGTATTTGACGCTCATGAAAAGATTCAGGTTGGTGATGACTGTATAGCTGAGGCTGTTGGTATTCTAAAGAACTGGAGCTTAGCGGCAAGAACTGATGATGCCGATGGTTGGGATTTAATGGGAGAAACTTATGAACAGTTCACCCACATTAACTTAAAGAGACAGCAGGGACAGTTCTTTACAAATCGTTTAGTTATTGATATGATGATAGAAATGCTTGATCCAAAGGTTGGTGAGCATTTCCTCGATCCAGCAGGAGGAAGCGGTGGCTTTGCAACAAGCGCATTCAGATATTTAAGAAGAAAAGTCATTACAAGTACAAAGTCTAATACTCCTGTAAGAGAAAGGCAACTATCAACAATTAAGGACAGCGTATATTTAGTTGAAATTGCTGCTAGATTGGTTAAGATTGCAAAATGCGCAATGCTTCTTACTGGAGACGGTCAATCGGGTATGACAAGAGGAAACTCCTTAGACGCCTATGATCGTTTTGATCCTTGGATTCAATCAAGATGTGCCAAAGGGAAAAGTAATGCACCGTCGGTCATAGCAACTAATCCTCCGTTCTCAGGACAAAAGGTTGAATCACAGATTTCTGATAAGAGCATTCTTTCAAACTACCAATTTGGGCATAGTGCTAAAAAAGATGATAATGATTATTTTATCTTTAGCAATAAGGATTCCGATATTTTAACCCACCAAGCTCCAGAATTACTATTCCTTGAAAGATGCTTGGATTGGTTAAAACCAGGTGGCAGAATAGGAATCGTGTTGCCTAAAGGCATATTGGATAATGTAAGTTATGAAGCATATAGGCAGTGGTTACTAACGCATTATATTTTGAACGGAGTAGTAACCCTTCATAAAGATACATTTCAACCTGATACGGGTGTGCGTACCTGTATTCTACTCATTACAAAGCCTGAAAAGCTTGATGATATACCCGAAGATTATAAAATATTTATGGCTATATCACAAAGAATAGGTCAAGATTCAAAAGGTAATTCAGTATTTATTCTTGACGGAAATGGTAATAGCACAGGTAAATTAAATCATGATCTTGATGAAATTGCGTTAGCTTATCAAGAATTTACTGAGGGTAAACATAAAGACTCTGAATGTATCTTCTCAATAAACAAAGGTGATATAAAGGATCACTTGAATATAAATCCTCAGCACTATTCTCCCAAACTCAATAAAGCTCTCAATAGTGTGTTGGAGTATGACAGCAAAGAAAACTGGGCTACAACAACCATAGGACAACTTGAAGCAGGCATAAAAATCTACATCGGACCTCGTTGGAACTCCGCAAGCATCAAGGTTGACAATCCGATTGATTGTTCAAAATTAACACCTTATTTGACCGCAAATGCAGCCTTAGAGCTTAGAAGATTTACGATTAAGTGGCTTGATGAATCAAAAGCAACTGCTCAACAGAAGACTTGCATTGAAATGCTTAGAGTTAAAGAGGGGGATATCCTGATAACAAGATCAGGCACTATTGGAAAAGTGACCTACGCAACCAAAGATCTCGCTGAAAACTATCTTATTAGCGATGATTTAGTTAGAGTAAGGGTTTCTGATCCTCAACTTAGGGCGTATCTTGTTGCATATTTTACTTCATCAACAGCTTTGTCACTTATGCTTTTAGATGAATATGGTTCTGTTCAGCAACATTTACAACCGAGACACATTCAAGAAATGCTGATTCCTGTACCTGATGATTGGTCTTTAGCACAGAATATGATTGATGCAGGAAACAAGTATATTCAGGCAATGGAGCAGATGTCAATTGCAGATAAGTTTATTCGAAAAAATGGGTTTGATACAATGGTATAATATAATAATCCAAAACCAAATTAGCCACAAAAGGCTGCACTGTTATTGCAACTGCAAGACAGGGTTTTACAAGAGGTCAGATCTATCGAATGCTTATAGGTCTAAGCTAGTTTATCTTGGAAAGAATGC
>CAYMFX010000239.1:0-2778 GCA_964389845.1 uncultured Ruminiclostridium sp. | reverse complement strand
CAAAACAGAGGGTATCATAAATGGCAGTGCCTTTATCTGCATTTTCTTCATATCATTTTCGCCGTTAAGCTTTTTTGCGTTTTCGGGTATTTGAGAAGCGGGAAAGTCGTCTTCGCTTTTTATAATACCTTTCCATATAATTTTCGGCATATTATTTTCTCCTTTTTCAATGTCAACAGTTATATGCTGTTGTTTTTATTTTCGGAATCACCGCCCTTAGACCTTTTTTCCGCTGCCCCAAAAACAATGCAGGTCAAAAAAATCAACACCACAGTACCCAAAAAAAGTATGGAGCCGAATAAATCCAAGGCAGCAGATACCTCGCTCAAAATGCCCCTGTACAACTTCATATTTATGCGATAAATAACCGTTGCAAGATATAATGACGAAAAACAAAACATAGGGAAAAATGCCGCCAATAACACAAGCTTAGACTTCAAAGCCCATTTTCGGCAGCAAGCCTCCTTCGCCTGATATGCTCCCAATCCAAAACCAATAAGCATTGCAATAATGACAATGAAAATAAAAGCAATCCCTCCTGTTACCGCCCACAAAAGCCACATACCAACAGTAATAATTATAAGCAAAATCGAACCGATAAGGGCAATTAACGCATACTGCGCCAATCTGGGAAAAATCTTTTTCTTATTCATGGGATTTTTTCCTCCAATAGTTATGCTGTTACTTACGGTCGCCGCCCTTAGCTCTTTTTTTCAGCGCCCCAATAACAACGCACGACAAAAACACCAACACCGCAGCAGCCAAAAAGCTTATGGATAAAGACAAGGATATACCTATATCCAAAGAAGCAGCTAACCCGCCCATATAGCCCCTGTAATCCTTCATATTTATACGATAAAGTACCCGTAAAAAATAAATTGCCGAGAGACAAAACATAGGCAGAAATTCTACCAACAGCACAAGCTTAGGCTTCAAAGCCAATTTGCGGCAGCAAGCGTTATTCTCCTGATATGCCGCCAAACCAAAGAGAACAAGCATTGCAATAATGAAAACAACAATAAAAACGCTGCCTGCCGATACTGCCCACGCAATCCATACGCCGAGAGCAATAAGTATAAGCGAAACCGAACCGATTAAAGCGATTAGCGCATACTGCAATGCGCTTTTGAATTTCTTTTTCTTATCCATGAGCTTTTCCTTTCGGTCATATCATAAATCAAAAGCTATCAGTCCAAATTTATCCAATACCTTTCAAGAAATCTGTCCTTCTCAGCTTCATGCACCATGCTTTCATATACTCCGCCGTTCTTTATAATAGTCCTTCTGCTGCCCTCGTTGTCGTTCAAACAGCAAACAAGCACCTTATTAATCCCCAGCTCCTTGCATGCGGGCAAAACCAGCTTCAGCATTTCGGTGGCATATCCCTTTCTTCTCTCGCTTGGGCAGACGGAATAACCGATATGACCGGCATATTTCTCCAAATAATCGTTGAAAAAGTGCCGTATCTGAATAACGCCCACAACCTTGTTATCACTTTCTCTGACATAGATGTATTGAGTTGTAGGCACCCTATGGGCTGGAGTCGTTTCAATGCGTTTAAACTTCTCCACTTGTTCTATCCAATCCCCTATGTTGTCATAGCGTCTTAATGAGCCGCAGCCGTCCATAGAGCCGCCGTATGTCAAAAATTCCTGCCTGTAAGCCTGAATCTCCTTTTCATATTCCATAGTGGGTTCAATCAATTTCATTTTATCCAATTCCTCTCTTTTAATAAAGGCAGCGCCTGATGATTTTGCAAACGGCGCTGCCCTAAATCAGTAAATATGTTAAAACTTTTTTTGATAAGCAATTCGGGGAGTACCGTCCGCAACATAAATAATGCCGCATTTGGTAAAGCCCTTTTTTTCAAGAATATGCTGCATAATTTTATTGTCGGCGTGGGTGTCGATTTTTATATTCGGCACTATATCCTTGCAGTAATCGATAATAAGGCTCATTATCCCTTTTGCCGCTCCATTGCTTGCGGCTCGGTGGATAGTTCCGTATTCCTCGTTATTGAGCCAACTGCCCTCAATAACTCTGTATGTGGGATCGTCGCCGACAATAAAAGCAAATGCTCCTACAATTTCGCCGTTCTCCGCAACAACATAGCTGTTGCCGTTTTCACAATCCCTTATCAAATCTTGGGCGGGCGGGTGACTGTTACCCCACTGATTGGGATTGCCGCTTTGGGTCATTCGTTTTCTTGCGTTTTCGTACAGCTCTTCAAGAAGCGGCAGGTCGTCGGGAGTCGCTTTTCTTATCTCGAGCTTCTTTTCCCTCTCGATAAACCTTCCCAAAAGCGCCATATTTTCCGCCGTGAATTTAAAGCTTGCAAGGAGCGTTGTACAATCGGGAGATTCCTTAAGATAAAGGCGGATTCTTCCTCTGATAATACTTCCCGTAACCTCTCCCGTTTTCTTCATAACGGTGCTGACACAACCCGAAGGAGTTATATAAAATATTCTTGCAAGTCCGATTATAAGCGAATCCAATGCCAAGACAGCCATCAGCGTTCCGGAATATGTACTTCTGTCAGCATGCACCGAGAAATAATGCACCTGCTGCTCCACATACTTGTTAAAATCGGTTATTTGAGTGGCGCCGTTGCTGAAATGTTCATTGTAATAATCCATATACCAATCGGCATACTCTGTACCTCTGAGCTGCTTCCATTCCTCTGCGCTGCTGCGGGCTAAAGTAGCCTGATTAAAACAATAACACATTACTGCCAGCAGCAATCCCAATATGAAAATTGAAATCGCAGCGCTTATGGGA
>CAYMFX010000238.1:0-2792 GCA_964389845.1 uncultured Ruminiclostridium sp. | reverse complement strand
GAAATTGTATTCTCGGCTTCATATTGGCTATGAAGTACAATCGGAATATAATCCACTATATCATCGCTTGCGTAAGCTCCGAATCCAGCGGAAACACTTTCAAAAACAGGAATTTGATAAATATTATTGTTGGGAATGATATAATTGACATTGGACGTTATCTCTTGTTGCAATTGTTCTATTAAGTCACTTTTAGGTACTGAAAAATACTTGGCAATTTTTTCAATACTTTCCATTCTCGGATATTTTCTGCCTTGTAGCCAGCCACTTAAAGTGGCATACTTAATATCTAAATCATCGCATAACTTATAGCGACTTACATTATACTTTTCCATCAACTTATTTAAATTAACGGAAAAAATTTTTTTATTATCCATAATGGCAGTCCTTCTCCTTATAGAATATCTGATACCATTATTTTACACTCAAAGAATAATTTTGTCAATATTTTTTGGGATAACCTATTGACATCTAATAGAAATTATGATATATTATTCTTAAAGAATAATACGAAGCAAAAATTATGCTTAAGGAATATTAAATCATATAGAAAGGAATCAAATATGTGTTACAAAATTGAAACTCAGAACAAAAACGAGGGAAAACTTGAAAAACTTCTTAATCAAGATAATGTCCCTGAATTTATTAGAAGGTACTTCATAACTATCAAAAGTAAATTGGGAGCAATTAATTATTGGGTTGCTATAAAAAATTTGCTTGTGTGGCTTTTGGAAAGAGATGTAATAAAGCGTGATAATATATCCGATATTGAACCTTCCGATATGTTAAATATAGAAGCAGTAGATATTACTTTATATTTAGAAGAAAAGGAACAAAAAGGAATGAAACCCACTACCACCGAAACCAGAAGACATATATTTGGTAGTTTTTGGGAATATTTGGTTTCCACAATAAGATGTCCAGTTGAAAAAAATATCATCAAGGATGTTACATACAGAGGAATAAAATCTTCAAGTGATCTGCTTGTTAAAAAACTCCCTACTGAGGAACAGCTTCAAGAAATGGAACAAAAAATTTGCAATAAAAAAAATGATTTTATCCGCATAAGAAATTTAGCTGTATTTCATTTATTAAAAGGTTCAGGAATTAGAGAAGGCGAATTGGCAGGATTGGATTTTTCGGATTTGTTTCTGGAAGAAGAGATACCTTACATAAAAGTAATGGGTAAAGGTATTTTTCGTGAAATTCAAGCAAGAACAGTGTACCTCACTGGAACAGCGGTAACCTATTTAAAAAAATGGCTTGAATTGAGAAGTGAGGTAATTAACTTAAAAAATCAACTTGAATTTAGGGGGCTTACTGTTGGTGAAAAGTATGCGGTTTTTATTACTAAAGATGGAAAACGTTTGACAGAACGGAACATTCAGGATATTTTTGTCACTTACAGCAATGGCGTTACTCCTCATATGATGAGACATTATTATGCCACACTTTTAACAAACAAGGGTTACATTGTCGTAGCTCAACAACAACTTGGACACGCAGCTACAGAAACAACAATCAATAATTACACATTAGGAATTTACGGAATGAAAGACATTCTGAAAAGTATGTAATATAACAAGGAGGATTTTATTATGGAACAAACATCAGCAAGATATTCAATTCAGCAATTTTTGGACAAGAACGCAAATGAAACACTTAATTTTGAGTTTGCCCTGCAAAGGGACAGTGGACAGTGGAATGCAGAACAAGCAAGCATGCTTATTAATTCTATCATCAAAAAGATGATAATTCCTGCAATTTACCTTATAAAAGAAGAAACGGCAGAGGGCGAAATCTGGACGGTTATTGATGGAAAGCAAAGATTGACTACAATTATTAAATTCTTTAACAATGAGTTTAAACTTTCCCAGTTGGAAAAAATCACTATCGGAGATGAAGAATACGACATATCGAAAATGTACTTTAAAGACCTCCCCGAATGTGTTAAGGAAAGATTTTTGATAAGACCTTTAGATACAGTGTTTATGCTTGACTTTGATCAAGACACTCTTGAGGAGCAGTTTTATTGTCTTAATAATGGAAGTATCTTCACAAAGCAGCAGAAAGCCGTAGTAAAACTCGGCACAGAGCTTGCGGATAAGCTCAATCCTTACGTAAATCATCCATTCTGGGACAGAGCCAATATAAGCAATATCCAACGAAGACACGGCGTAGTAATGGAAGTCATTTTGAAATCTCTTATGCTTTTAACAGATTACGATTACAAGCAGTTTGGAGCAGCAGAAGTAGTAAAGTTTGCGGAATATTACAGTGAGAACTATAAGCCACAAGAAATTGAATATTTTACTGGAATTGTTGAAAAGAGATGTATTCGATGATAAGAAAAGCTTTGTTACGGAAGGTGAAAACGGCAAGCCGTATGATGCCATAGTAGGCTTGAATTTAAACAAGAAGCCGAAACAGGAACTGGAATTGTTTGCCTATTTTTGCCTAATCCCTTCTGAAGAAGGAGGAAGGGAAGAAACCTTATGTTTAAAAGTAAATCCTGATAACAATTACAACTTTTCGATATACAAATTGAATGTAAACACATTTAATTTGTCCTGCGTATCGGATTTACATAATATATCAAGACGAATTTTGGAGAATGACGACGTTAAGACCTATGCCGAAGAAATGATAGAAACTTTTCAACGGATAAACAAAAATTTAGATTCGAAAATAGAGGAACTCAAAGAAATCAGTGAATTTCTGGATAGTATTCCATAAAATTTAAGAAACGGAGGAGATTATATGTCTTTAAACATATCCGAAGCTACGGAACA
>CAYMFX010000237.1:0-2853 GCA_964389845.1 uncultured Ruminiclostridium sp. | reverse complement strand
TTACCCGTGTGGCTAAGCTTAACGAGGATATGTGGACAAGCCTTTTTATGTGCAATAAGGAGGCGCTGTTAAATGAACTTAATCATATCCTAACAAGCATAAGCGAATACCGTGACGCTATTGAAAATGGCGATTACGACGCCCTCAGGGGACTTCTCAGAGACGGCAGGATACTTAAGGAAAAATGCAGCGAGCTTTATACTAAATCTCAATAAAAATCAGACAAATCCACCGACCGGGGCGTCCCTGCTCTGCGTCAGCCCGACTTGAAATATCCGCATATTCCTTCGTCGGGACTTCCTTGATCAGGAACGCCTCGCCCGTCGGCTTTGTCCTATTTTAATTGAGAATTAGTATTACAGCAAAACAAAGGAAAAGGTCTGAATTATGGCTAAACGAACGGGAAATGCTTTTAAAATAGCTTATTGCGGCATTATTGTGGCACTCAGCGCAGTGATAATGTTAGCGGCGCTTATTCCTTCTTTAACATACTTGCTCCCCGCAATATCAGGAATATGTATATGGACGGTTTCGGAGCAGCTTGACAGAAAGTGGGGCTTTTTGGCGTATGCGGCTTCGGCTTTGCTGTGTTTTCTGCTTATACCCGAAATAGAGGCAGATTTGTACTACCTGTTTTTCTTCGGGTATTATCCTCTCGTCAAGGAGCCGCTTCATAAGATAAAGCCTAAGCTTCTCAGCTTTGCGACAAGGCTTGGGGTGTTTAACGTATCGGTGGTTATCGCTTTTTTTATACTGTCACGGATTATGAATTTGGAGCAGATATTGGAGGGCTTGGAGGGCTTCGGGGATATGGCGGTTTATGTGCTTTGGGGTGCGGCAAATGTTGCCTTTGTTGTATATGATCTTTGTCTGGGCAATTTGTTCTTTGCCTTCAGAAAGTGGCTTAAGCCTAAGATAAACAAGAAGCTGAAAGGATAACCTCATATTCTTCGTATTAAGGAGCGGCAGCCAATGCACTTTAAGGAAGTAAAATCAATCTTGTCCCCTCATAACGGTATGAACATTTACAGGGGCTGCACTCACGGCTGTATTTACTGCGACAGCCGTAGCGACTGTTATCAAATCGAGCATGACTTTGAAGATATTGAGGTGAAGGTCAATGCGCCCTTGCTGTTGGAAAAGGCTTTGAGGAGCAAGCGGAAAGCCTGTATGATAGGCACGGGGGGTATGTGCGATCCTTATATGCACTGTGAAAGGGAATTGGAGCTTACAAGAAAATGTCTTCAGATCATTAAAAAATACGGCTTCGGAGTGTCTGTTCAGACAAAGTCCCCGCTTATTCTCAGGGATAAGGAGCTTTTGGCGGAAATAAACGAGGGCTTCAAAGCGGTTGTCAATATAACGGTCACTACTGCCGACGATAAGCTGTGCAGGGTTATTGAGCCGAATGTTGCTGTCAGCTCGGAGAGGTTTAAGGCTTTAAAGGAGTTCCGGGATTTGGGAGTTCCCACGGTTGTCTGGCTCACGCCCATACTGCCTTTTATTAACGATACGGAGGAGAACATAAGGAGTATCGTGGAGTGCTGCGGCGAATTTGGAGTAAAGGGCATTATTACCTTCGGAGGTATGGGACTTACCCTCAGAGATGGAGACAGAGAGTATTTTTACGCCGCTCTTGACAAGTATTTTCCCGGGCTAAAGGAGAAATATACAAGCACCTTTGGACTGTCCTATGAATTGCCCAGTCCCGACAGCAGAAAATTATTCGGAATTTTTAAAGAGTTATGCGAAAGATTCGGGATAATGACGGATACAGAGGAGATTTTTGAGTTTCTGAGTAGCGACGGCAAAGTCTTTGGCGAGCAGCTTAAATTATTTAATTGATTTTGCCGAAATTTATTCAGAACAATGCTTTAAAAAATTTTATATAAAGGAGATTTACGCTATGAAATCAAAGGTTTATTTTTCAAAGGAAATTACCCCCGAAAAAGTAGTGGAGCTTTACAAGGCGGCGGGAAAAGAGCTGCCCGGCAAGGTGGCGGTAAAGATTCATTCCGGCGAGGCAGGGAACCAGAATTTTTTGCGTCCCGATTTCTGGAAGCCTATGGTGGAATATGTAAAGGGAACCGTTGTCGAGTGCAATACCGCATACCCCGGCGAAAGAGACACTACGGAAAAGCACTTGAAGCTGTTTAAGACTCACGGCTGGAGCGATTATTTTGACGTGGATTTATTAGACGCCGAAGGTCCCGATATGGAGCTGTCTATCCCAAACGGTCATCAGATAAAGAAAAATTTTGTAGGAAAAAACATTGCGGGCTATGATTCTATGTTGGTTCTCTCGCATTTTAAGGGACACCCCATGGGAGGCTTCGGAGGAGCTTTAAAACAGCTTTCAATAGGCGTTGCCTCCTCATATGGAAAGAAGAATATTCACGGGGCGGGAAATATGGAGAAATTTTTTGACACCGAGCAGGATAAATTCTTGGAGTCAATGGCGGACGCAGCTTATTCGGTAGTTGAATATTTTAAGGGCAACATGGTGTTTGTGAACGTGATGAAAAATCTTTCGGTAGACTGTGACTGCTGTTCTGTGGCTGAGGATCCTTGCATGAAGGATGTGGGAATTTTAGTTTCCCTTGACCCTATTGCAGTAGACCGGGCTTGTTTAGACCTTATCTATGCTTCCAATGATAAGGGAAGGGATCATTTTATTGAGCGTGTGGAATCCCGTCATGGGGTACACACTATTGAAGCGGCGTCGGAAATGGGCTTTGGCACTATGGAATATGAGCTTATTGAAATGAACTGAAAAAATAATATGTAAAAGGGACTGTAAAAAACACATTACCGTGCGAGGTAAAACCTCGCAAAGATACAACTGCCTATCAT
>CAYMFX010000236.1:0-2913 GCA_964389845.1 uncultured Ruminiclostridium sp. | reverse complement strand
GATTTATGTTGTATTCTCTGCCTGCTTTTTTCTTATCTTCCGATATGTGTTCCTCAACATTTAAGTTTGCGCTGTCCCCATTAAATTCATCTTCATCACCGTAAATAACATCATTGACGGCATTGACATCATGCACATTTGCCGCCGTTGCTTTAAGGCAATACTGCGCAAAGGTTGTCGTGCAGTCATGCGATTGTTCAATCAAAGATTGAACTGTCAGATTTTTCGTCAGATTGTACTAAAAATTCGCAGGCATACTATCGTATGTCAAGAATTTTTAATGCAATATGACGAAAAATATGCAAGCAGATGTGCGGCAAAGGCGTTAGCCGCCCTTTGTGCGGTATTGCCTTAGGTATATTTCCGTAAAGTAAATTTATGCTTGGTTTATAATTTCGCACATACTAAATCGTATAATGCACGCATCAGTTTTTCTCCCTCACGACACTCTGCAACAAGTGACACAACTGCATTCTTGTCTGGAAGAATCATCGTAATCTGAGAGTATTTCCCATCCGCTCTAAAAGAATTATACTCACCTCTCCAAAAAAAGTAGCCATAATCATTTGTATCAGACGGTTGTGTACTTTCTTCTATCCATTTTTCGGATAAAATCTGGTTGCCGTTCCATTTCCCTTTGTTAAGGTAAAACAAACCAAATTTATGAAGTTCAGAAAGCGTTAGAAATAATCCTCCTGCCCCAAAGGTATTTCCCAAAGGGTCAGTTTCCCAAGTAGGACGTTTTATGTCAAGGTGTGTAAAAAGCCTTGGCATAAGATAGGAAACAAGGTCGCATCCGGAACGTCTTTGTACAAGTATCCCTGCCAAATACGGACCAACATTGTTATATACAAAATGCGTACCCGGTTTATACTTAAATGGAATAGCTAAAGCCATGTTTACCCAATCATTTTCTTTGTATAATGGGCGTTGTGCTCCCATAAGATTCCCATACTCTTGTCCCAAACACATTGTAAGTAAATCCCGAACTGTAGCTATTTGCAGATTATCATCAACTACTTTCGGTAAATCTTCGGGAAATACGTCTATCAATTTTTCATTAAGAGAAACTAAGCCTTCCTGAACCGCAAAGCCAACTGCACAGGAAGTAAAGCTTTTTGCTGCTGAATAGATATTTCTGCGGCATTCAGCCTCGCTGTGCCATTCAGCTATAAGTTTGTTGTCTTTTGTAATTTTTATGCCAAGAACATTAAGTCCTTTTGCAACTTCGACAAATTCGGATATATTCATTAATGTACACCTCACACCTCACGTTTTGTATCTTAATTAAATTATACTAAAATCACACTGATTTTGTCAATATTCCTTGATACAATTCAAATACAAAATTTTAGTTAAGATTTTATGAATACTGCCCAAAAAACAACGGCGCATTAAGCGGCAGCGGTCAATGCCGCCGCTTCTCAGCGGGAGGCATGTCTCCAATCGCCGAGCAGATACGCCGATTATTCCAATAGCTCATAAAGTACCGCCATATCATCGTTTTCAACTCCTCTACAGTGTAATTTTCGGACTTTCTTTTTCTGCTGTAAAACAATTCATCCTTCATTCTTGCCCACATACTTTCGCACCTTGCGTTGTCGTGACACCTCCCGCCGGCGCTGTTCATGCTTTGTTGAACAAACTTTACTTTGCATATGGAAAACAACCGAGGAAATTGATTAAAAAATTCAATAAATCATAAGATTTCAAACCAAAATAGCCTTACACTCTGTCAAAATGAGTGTAAGGCTATTTTATATATTCATTCTATTAAAGTCAGGGTTGATTAAGAAACTTACCAATCCGAAAATCCCGATGAGAACGAGAATTTGGACGAAACCGCAGGTCAGCACGAGTCCGAAGAAATGGGAATGCCTATTGGAATATGAAATACAATATATGATGAGTTGCCTGTCGGAGTTGGAATAAAACTTTGGCAGGCAAGTTTTATTAGGCTAAAAAGTCTTGACATTCATATGACAATATATTATAATATAAACAGAAAACAAAGGCGTTTTTGCGTGAAAAAAATCTTTTTTGGCAACGATGTTGCAGAGATATCTACACCATATCTTATAATAGAGAAATAACATAAGCGTAGGGTAAGCAGAAATGCTCAACACAATAATAACAAAATTATTCGTAAATGTGCGTAATATATTTAAAAACAGGGCAAATTTCAGGACTTGGCTTTCTCTTCTAACATCTGTAATATTTTCTCTTTTGTTTGCGCTTACGCCGAATGCAAATCTGATAGTTACGTTTGTCTTTTGCGCAATTACCCTGCTTTTAGGATTTTTATATGCCATTCATCAGGCATCTCCGTGGAAATCGTTGTTTAATAAATTGCATAAGACGTCTTACTGGTGGGTTTGCTTAAGTGCAATTATTTTGTTGTTCGCATTTGCTCCGTTGGTAGTTCGCAGCATAGAAAATAACGGGTTTGACGTGCAGTACATCATGCAATCCCGAACAATGGTTTTGTGATTGGTGGGTATATAAAGAACGCCGCCTTGTTGAATGTTTTTTCAAAAGATAAAGTGGTTTCGTAGAGTTGCTACCCGTTATGACAAACTTGACTCGTCTGTTCTGGGTTTTATTTACCTTGCTTCTATTTCTAGGTCTAAATGCGTATTTTTGATCATCTAATTGAAAATACATACTCGGCTATCGGAAATTCCGAAACACCATACCCGCCAGATGCCTGCCTGTAATGTTCCCAACCATCACAGAAGATGGACGGCTTTCGGGGATGCGGGGTCAAATACGAATGCCAAAAGAAACAAATGTATCTGTTCAGCTGAGGTAATATTTTTGAGGGAACTGAACAGAAAAATGAAATCAATCGAAGTGTGTCGTTGATATCAGATACCATGCGGCTGTGGGGTACTACGGCCGCATGCATGTGAT
>CAYMFX010000235.1:0-2936 GCA_964389845.1 uncultured Ruminiclostridium sp. | reverse complement strand
TATATAAAATTTTTACATCGTTTTTTATACATTATCAACAAAGCCTGTGAGCAGATAAAAACTGCTTACGGGCTTTTTTTATTTCAGAAAGAAGGAGTAGAACCATGTTATTCATTACCAACCCCCGCCTCCGAAAGCTTGAAGCTTTCATGCAAGAGATTCCAAATTTTCCGCCAAAGGGTGCGAAGATCGATTTTGACAGTCTTGAGGACGAAATCCTGCTGTTTGAAATCGAAAATGTTATATATAAATTCCTCTCTGATAGGCTTTATATCGCATTTTTCGCTTAAATTTCTATCATGCTTTTTACAAGTCCATGATATATGATCCCGAATTTTTTTACGTCTGAATCCGCTCCCGCATCTGCACTTTATCATTCTGCTGAGAGGATATGTTTTATTTATCGTGGGTCGGTAATAAATCTGAGCTTTTTCCTTGCGGAGACTTTGTACCTCATCAAAGATTTCCCGACTTATTATAGGGGCGTGTGTGTTTGAAATGTAGTATTGCTCCTTTTCACCGTGATTGATTCTTTTTCTGAACGGTAGTGCATCTTCCGTATATTTCTTTTGCAGAAGTGAATCTCCGATATACCATTCATTTGATATTATATTGGAAATTATCTGAGGATACCATTCTTTTGCATTAATGGGCTTTGCACAGTCAAGGCGGTTAAGCAATGCGGCTATTTCAAGCTCCCCCTTGCCGTTAAGATATTCGTTAAATATTATCTTTACCGTATGAGAATGTAGGACGTCACAGAAAAATATTGTGTGTTAATATTTTTATAGATATTAATTGTGTTGAGCTTCATAATAAAGTTGTTTTTTTCAGAATATTGTGATATAATATAATCGGTTATGTATTTCCTATGCGATGTTTCGGCGGCTCTGAGCAATACCGTAAATATTCAGATATTTAGATTGCTTTTTTTCAAAAATGTGCGGACGGGTTTGTGAATGAAAGGAAAAATTTTATGCGAACGGATACGAAGGAAATTGTTTGCAGAGTGGCATACCTTATAGGTATAAAGAAGCCTACTCTGGTCAGTAGCTATGGCGAGGAATGCGCCGAACTTCTCGAACAGCTTGAAGCGGACAAAGAAGCAACGATTATAAGATACCTTTGCAAGTTGCGGTCGGCGTTAATGCTCAAATTCAAAAGAACCGACGACATTCTGAGAAACGATTATATCAATATTGACAAAATAAAATGGTTCGATTCCGATAATATAGAGCAGCTTGAAAAATGGGGAATACAAGTCATTCTTCCGAATAAGCTTGCGGCTGACTACACTCCGCATATTAACAGGTTGATTGCGGAACATATAAACGATTGCCGAAAGCTGTTTCCCGACTGGCTGAATTGGGAATACATAAAAGATCTGTTCATTCTTCCGAAGTTCACAAATGAGGAAAATCAAAAATACGAGTTTGAAAAATTTATGGAAAATCTGCCGTATTATCCATATCAGCAGTATATCCACTGGAAGCCGAGGGATTATGGAAATATTTTGTTCAGGGACGGAAAATTCATTGAAATATTATATAAAATGCACGGAGATTACTTCGGTGATAAATCCAAATACAAGAACGCCGTGAGCGAGATTAAAAATAATATTTATGAATTTATAAGGAGCAGCTACAAGACAGTAATCGTTGTGGACTGCGAAAATTCCGATGTTTACAAGCTGTACGGGATGCTGAAAAATCTTAACGGCGAGGAGCTTGAAAAAATTGATAAAATAGTGCTGTACGATGATGTTCATACCACGGACGGCTGGGATTATCTCGAACATTTTATCGGTATACCCGTTGAGCATATCGAGGTGGAGCGCATCACCGATTACAAGTCGCTTGTTGATATAAAAGTATCGACGGGCGTTTGCAGAGAATTCTACAGAAACGATGTTTCGTCGTTTATATTGCTGTCAAGCGACAGCGATTATTGGGGATTGATTTCCTCTTTGCCGGAGGCGGAGTTTCTTGTGGTAGTGGAATGGGATAAGTGCGGACAAGCGATAAAAAGGGCGCTGGAAACAAGTGAAATTTACTACTGCTCGCTTGACGATTTCTGCTCCGGCAATATAGAGGAATTTAAACGTGCGGTGCTGATAAGCGCACTTAGGGAGCGGCTTCCCGACCTTCTCACCTACAACGGAAAGGAACTTGCGCGTATGCTGTTCGAGCAGTCGAGGATAGAGGCAAGCGATACCGAAATAATGAATTTTTATCAAAAGTATATTCGCACAATTATGCTCAAGGTTGACCTTGACGGAAATTTCAGTTTGGAAGTGAAATCGTAAGCGGCAGTTAAATGCGTCCTTTTAACTACAAAATGGAAATTAATCGTATTTATGTGGAATTGCATAAGTGAAAGAGTTAGCATTTGGTGAAAAAGTAGAAAAATTTTAATTTAGCAGAATATTGGTATATTTTGGCAAATGGGATTGAAAAAATTGGAAAAATGTATTATAATAGTATATAGGTAAAGATGTCCAATAGTGGATAATTGTATATTATCTGTTGTTGCAATTTATAGTTTACTTTTTGAAAAAACGTATCCACAAATATATTTAACTTTAGTTTTTGGTGAATTGGTGAATTGGTGAATTCTTCAAGCAGTTAAGTAATGATTGCGGTCATAAGAAAATGTGTAAAAAGCGAAAGTGTTGAAATTAATGAAATAGCTGATAGAAAATTGTTTTATTAATTGGCAGATTATTTAAACGCGTTTTTAAGGTGCTACACTTCTCTGAACAGCGAAGATGATACCAAAAAGGATAAGCTTGTTTTCTTGCGTATGAAACAAATAATCCTACACTTACTTTGCCCATTTCTATGTGTGTGACAAAAAATTAGAAAACAAAGACTTTTCATAGTATATGTTTTAAATATAAAATTATTTTTAATTGAAAATACTATATAATGTTGTTT
>CAYMFX010000234.1:0-2957 GCA_964389845.1 uncultured Ruminiclostridium sp. | reverse complement strand
TGCACGAAATTGAGCTGCTTGTTTGAGCTTTTTGTCCAAAAATCCTGTCGATTATAGACAAGGTCTTCTTCCTCTTGCTCGTTTTCCTTGTTGGTAAAGGTAATCGAGGATTTCTTTCCGAATGGCGGATTCGTTATAACATAATCCACGCGGTAGCCCGGATCTGTCAGAAGTGCGTCACCGAGGGTAACAGGAACATTGCCGTAAATATCTCCTATGTTATGCAGATATAAATTCATCAGCGCGGTTTTGAATGTGTCGGAAACAATCTCGTTTCCGTAAAAGGTTTCGTTTTTCAAAAATTCGTTTTGTTTGCGCTCAAGCTTGTAATTACTGGGATCGGAGATAAATTCCTGTGCCGCAAGGAAAAATCCGCCGCTGCCGCAGCAAGGATCAGCAATGGTTTTCATAGGTTCGGGGCGAACGCAAGCGACCATAGCTTTAATCAGCGGACGCGGAGTAAAATACTGCCCTGCTCCGCTTTTAATGTCCTCGGCGTTCTTCTGGAGCAGTCCCTCGTAGATTTCGCCCTTAACATCGGAAGACATAGACGTCCATTTTTCCTTGTCTATCATCTGCACTATGCGATAAAGAATGGCGGCACTGTTGATCTTATTGACTGCGCCTTTAAAAATTTTACCGAGAATGCCTTTCTGTTCACCGAGCTTTTCGAGAATTTGCTTGTATTTATCTTCCAGTTCCGCACCCTTGAGCTTATTCATATCAGACCACGAATAGCCCTTGGGGATACCTATTTCCCGATTGTGCGGCGGTCTGGAATACTCGTCCGACATTTTCAGAAAAATCAGATATGTAAGCTGCTCCAGATAGTCGCCGTATGATACCCCGTCATCGCGCAGTGGGTTGCACATTCCCCAGACTTTGGAGATTATTGTTGTTGATTGTTCGGACATTTTAACTGCTCCTTTATCGAATTTATTGCTTTTGTATTTTTATCTATATTTTGTGATTGCTCTTTTAAAGCATCAATAATTTCTTCCTCAAATGGTTTGACGCTTTCTACGGGTAGCATTTTCTCGAAGTGGATTACGACCTTATCAGAATAATTGCAACCGTTGTAAGAATATTTTATAACTACTTCAAACGGACACTTAGAATGTTCGTTAAATTGAGTGATTGTTGAAAAATAAAAAACATAATCTTGTCCTACACCGAATAGATATTTTGCGTTGTTCAATTCCTTAAACCCATCAAAACTCACAATTTGCAAAAATTCTTCGTTGATTTTAAATGTTACATCACTAGCAGGCATATTTCCACAATTGTAGAATTTTATTCCGCATATTGCTCGGTTTTCTAGAACATATTGACAAGACATATAGGGTCTATTTTGCTCATCAAACTGCCTTTTTGATTCTGTCAATTGTTCATTAGATGCCTTTGCAGACTTAAAATTCGCCACACAAATAAATATAGTTGCAACAACATAAACGAATGTTATAATCACCATTAACCAATCTGTCATTATAATCCTCCCTCAAACGCCTGTTTCAAAATGCTCTGTCTCATAGCTTCCGCTTGGTAGATTGCGGTGTCAACCGCCTTTTCTATACTATCACAAACGGAAAGGCAAGCGTTTATTCTATCTAAAAGTTTTTTCTGCTGTGGTAAATCACAATAAGGAACCAATAAACCCTTTACTTTATTAGTACTTAACGTGTATAGACCAGAAGTAGATTTTGCGGCATCAACAATTTGTTTTCTTCCACCTTTGGAAATCAAGTAAAAAAGGATATATTGAGAAAGCATATTTCCTAAAGGTCGACCTTTTATTATGTGATTTTGATGAAGACAGTTCTTAATACTATCGTTCCAAATTGCAACTCGTCCGATTTGACTTTTGCTGCCGTTTCCCTCTACAAACAGCAAATCATTCCTCTTAAGCAAGCACTTTTCTATCTCGTTTTCCATTACCCCAATTGTTTTGATTTCAGACAAATCCAAGTTATTATAATAAACGTTTGCAACACGAAGATATGGCATTTGTATTTGCAATTCATTCCGCTTTGAGTTCTTTGTGAGACCGCCTGTTATATCGAAAAAATCTGTAATGGGGCGCATATCTTTTATATCGTTATATGTTGAACTGTATACTGACATACGATAGACTGATAACTGCTTTTTAGTTGTTTGCAGCGTTTCCACAGCTTTGTCAAGCTCGGAGAAAAGTTCTTCAATTCTTGAAACAATCTGCTCTTGTTCTGAAAACGAAGGTATTGAAACCTTAATTTTTGAGTACTGTTGAATCCAATATCGTTTGTGTGTGCTGTTATCAATTTTAATCGTCTGCATAAGATAATAAATGTATTTTGGCAAAACCAATTCAGTATTAGGTGTAAGTATTTTCATTGCAGATGATTTCACCTTAAACTTAAAGTTGACATATCGACTGGCTGTCGTAAAGTCATCAAAAATAATTACAGGAAGATTATCATAAACACCGTTTTTTTCGTTTGTATAGCCTAAAATAAATGTTTTTCCCGCAGTAAGGACAGGAATTTCATAACTGTCATTATAATCTGTGGATTCAACTATGTAAGCGGTAGGCTGTTCATATGAGAGCAATTCATTTAAAACGTATCTTTTCATTTTATTGCTTGTAATTCTCCTTTACGACATCTACCAACAGCTTATATGCGTCCTTTTGCTCTTGATTCCAATATGGAGAATTATCTGCCATGTTTTTTAATGCTAATGTTCCTGCTTCAATTTCAGCCTCAGTAGGAGTAACCTTACCTGCAAAAGCTGACATAATAAATTTAGCAAAACTCATCATTTCAAACGGATTCATAGTATTTTCCTCCCTTATGCTACCAACACAATATTTAATTCCCGAAGCAGTTCCTCATACCGCTCTCCAAAAACCTCATAAAATCTCCCAAGACCGCCCTTGCGGTCAAACGGGTTCAAATCCAAATCCTCCGACTCAATGCTGA
>CAYMFX010000233.1:0-2974 GCA_964389845.1 uncultured Ruminiclostridium sp. | reverse complement strand
GCTTAAACAATCGAATGGCTCAATTTTGTACAACGGCGGATATGAAAATCAGAAAATCAATCCAATTGTTATTGAAACATATGCGGATGAGCCAGTGTTTATACATGAAAAATTTGCACCCATTTTTCCAATTATTCGCTGTGATTCCAATGCTATAATGGTTCAAATTGTGAATGAAGCTGATTATATTTTAGGAGTAACTGTAATAGGAGGTGAATATCCTGCTGGAACTTTTTTAGCAAGTCATGTAGCTTATAATATTTCCATTTTATCTGTGGAAGAGGAAGACGCTCATGTGCCATTCGGTGGGTACAAATATTCAGGTTTTATTTTTGAAAACGGAAAGGTAAAAGAAGGACCAATCCTGTTTTCAGTAGAAACATCAAAACTAATTTAAAAGGAGTATTAACATGGAAATCAAAAAAATGTTTATCAATGGTCAGTGGGTCGAAAGTTATGAAAAAAAGACTTTTGAGTCTATTAATCCTGCAAATGGTGAGGTTATTGCTATCATATCAGATGGTCAAAAGGAGGATGTTAACGCTGCAGTGACTGCTGCCAGAAAGGCGTATAATGAAGTTTGGTCTAAAACCTCTCCAGCTGATAGAACAATCTACCTTAACAAAATTGCAGATTTAATAGAGAAATACGGGGATGAGTTAGCGCAGTTAGATATGATTGATGCTGGAAAGCCCATTCTTGACTGCAAGTTTGATATTCCAGCCTGTGCTGATATTTTTAGATTTCATGCCAATATGACAGATAAACTCCATGGAAAAACATATAGTGTGCAAAACGGTTATTTTGCATACTCTGTTAGGGAACCTTATGGTGTCGTTGGTGCAATTATTCCGTGGAATTATCCTATTTATAATGCTTGCCTTAAGATTGCCCCGATTCTAGCAATGGGTAATTGCTGCATCTTAAAACCAGCCGAGCAAACATCTTTGTCTGCTTTGAAACTCGCTGAGATTTTTACGGAAGTCGGTGTTCCAAACGGTGTATTTAATGTTGTGACTGGTTTAGGTGAATCAGCTGGGGCTGCATTATCTGAGCATTGTGATGTTGATATGATCAGCTTTACAGGTAGTACTGAAGTGGGTAGAGCAATTATGAGGGCTGCCGCTAATTCGAATTTAAAGCATTTGTCTTTAGAACTTGGGGGAAAGTCGCCATTTATTATTTTCAGTGATGCGGATATCGAACATGCTGTTGATTCGGCTTGCATGACTATTTTCTATAATCAAGGTCAGACATGCACAGCGGGGAGCAGACTATTTGTGCAAAACAGTATTAAAAATAAGGTTATAACTCTAATCAAAGAAAAAGTCAACAAAATTATAATAGGTGCTCCTTTGCGTGAAGATATTCATTTAGGTGCAATTGTTTCAGAGGAGCAATACAAAAAGGTGCTATCTTATATTGATCTCGGAAAGTCCGAAGGAGCATCAATTATTTGTGGAGGAAGTGCGGAAAGTATTATAGATTTTGAAGACGGCTATTATATTCAACCGACCGTATTCGATCAAGTGGATAATAATATGAGGATTGCTAAGGAAGAAATATTTGGGCCTGTTATGCTCATCATGGGTTTTAATGACGAGGAGGAGGTTATCGCACTTGCAAATGATACTACATATGGTCTTGCCACATCTGTTTGGACAAAGGATTCTTCAAAACTGTTACGCATGATTAATTCTATTAATGCAGGAATTGTTTGGTCAAATTGTGTAGCAAAGGAGAATGTCAGCGTTCCAGTAGGTGGGTTTAAGCAAAGTGGTTTTGGCAAAGAATCTGGAATCGAAGCTTGCGAAGAATATACAAGGCTCAAGACTGTTTGGATTAACACCTCTGATAATGATTCTCTTTGGATTGAGTGATTCAAATTTTATGAGGATTTCAGATCATATAATAAAGGAATTATTAGACAATCATGTTATATGTTCAGCATATGACATTCAGAATTGTACTTTTACTCCGCCTGCTCCGTATAATGTTTATGATTTTTCTGTACGAGTCAAAACACAGACCAGCATGCAAAAACAGTTTGGTTGTTTCATATTAATAAAACAATATGAAATAATAGGAAACTATATTAATATAATTTTGGACAGGGATTGCTTTTTTGATGCGTTATGGCATCATATTTCTGATAATCATTTTGGATTTATTGATTCCTGCTTTACAAATAAAATCATTGCAGTTGAGCATACAAGCATAACTCCTGTTTATCCGATTAATCTGGCAACCTTCAGAAGTTCTGTTATTGGTAATGCAATTAAAAATTTTCTCACTTTTTTAGGTAGTCATGTTGAAACTCATTTCTTTGTGGAAGATATGGCACAGCAGCTAGAGTTGCTTGAAACTGGAATTATAAAAACTGATATTGATTTAGAAAACTTAGAGGAAAATGAAAAAATAGATCATGTTGTTGGTAGAATATTTACTTCTGCATACATTGCAAAAAAACCTCTGAGTCGTGCATCCGACCAGATTCGTTCGATGTTTCCATATTCACGCAATATTTCCTTTTCTAATAATCTTAATTTAGTCAAACCTGAGAAAAAAACAATATGTGATTTTTTTCTAAAGGGTATTAAAGAAACTTTAGATATGACAAAAATTATGATAGATTTCTTCGATTACGAGTCGGATTATGTTTTTAATATCAATAAATTAGATTTTAAAGAGCCAGAAATTATTCAAATGTTGATTGACAAAGATAAAAAGATACCATACTATTTGAGAAATAGCGCTTATTTTTCGAAAATGAGTGCCAAATATGACCTTTTTATTACTGTTATATCGAAACGGCAACGAACTGTAATTGCTGAAACATTTAATTCACTTGTTTCATCGCAAAATTTGCAGGCAGTTGTTTTTGATGATGTATTAATTACAGATTATAAAACAAGTGTTTTAGATTCCAGTAGGGAAGGGGTGTTTCATTCTGTAGATCATTATATAGATACAT
>CAYMFX010000232.1:0-3049 GCA_964389845.1 uncultured Ruminiclostridium sp. | reverse complement strand
TCAAACTGGAGAAGCTCGTTTATCATACAGTTTTCCAAGCCGTGAATGCTAACAATACCGTCTCCGACAGTTACAACGGTACCGGTGTCGGTAAGGGAAATCTTACTGTCGAATTCCTTAATTCTTGTTTTAAGTATTCCCGTTATTTCTTCGGGGCGTAATTCCATTTATGACCTTCCTCCTTTCGGTGGTCTTTATTTACGCTGGATATAATAATTTATGATATAGCCATGATATAGACGGCATTAGCCTATAAGCTGTGAGAAGCTGTCTCTTAAGCCCTCCAATCTTGTTTTAACGCTGCCGTCCATTCGGGTGTCGCCGTAGTCGATTACAACGCCGCCCATAAGGGATTTGTCGGTCTTTTCCGACATCTCAATTTTCTTTCCGATGATTTCAGCCATTTTCTTTTCAATCTGTTCACGCTGTTTTGAGCTTAAAGGGAACGCTGTGGTAACGGTAATTTCGGCGATGCCCAAGGCTTCGTTGCAAAGCTCCGAAAACGCCTTGCATATACCGTCAAAGTGGCTCCACCTTTTTCCCTCGGTAACAACGCAAAGGAAGTTATACACGCACTTTGAGAGCTTTCCCCCAAAGGCTTCCTTTATTACGGCCAACTTTTCCTCTGCCGATATCGTAGGGGAATCCATCAGCTTTTCAAAGCCTTCACATTCCCCGGTAATGCCCTTGACGGAATTAAGCTCCTTGCGGGCTTCGCCCAAATCGCCCTTTTCTTCTTTTACAGCTTCAAAAAGAGCCGCGGAGTAGTTTTTTTCAACCGGACCTGTCATAATAACATTCCTCCCTTAATCAGCTCTCTTTTCCAACGCTTACAAGGAAGCTGTCGATAAGCTCTTCGTTGTCCTTTTGCGAGATTTCCTTTTCGCAAACCTTGGAAGCGGCAAGAACCACTACCTCGGAAATCTGATCCTTGACCTCGTTGAGGGCACGGCGCTTTTCCTGTTCGATGCTTTCCTGTGCCTGCTGCTTCATACGGGCGGCGTCGGCGTTAGCTTCTGCAATAATCTCGGCTTCACGGTCGGAAGCCTTTTTAACCGCAGCAGCAACTATCTTGTCCGCTTCATCCTTAGAAGCCTGAAGCCTTTGAGCGTACTCCGCCTTTGCTTCCTCGGCTTCCTTTTTTGCCGTTTCGGCAGCGTCCATTTCGGCGTTTACAGCCTGTCTGCGCTTTTCCAGCATATCCATAACCTTGTTATGAAGCAGGAACCTGTAAAGCAGGAAAATAATCAGTGTGTTGATCAGTGTAAAGACAATGGTTGCGGGGTTAATGTCCACAAAGGAAAGATATTTATCCCCTTGCTCTGCGGCTTCTGTCGCAGCGGCAAGCAGACCCATATACATACAATCAGTCCTTTCAGCTTAATTTTAAAGTGGATTTTTCCTCTAAGATATTCTTATAACTGACCTACAAAAGGATTTGCAAACATCAGCAGAATTGCTATAAGCAGCGAGTAAAGACCGGTGGTCTCTGCCAATGCGTCGCCGATAATCATTGTTCTGGTTACGATACCGGAAGCCTCAGGCTGTCTGCCTACTGCTTCTACTGCCTTACTGCCGCAGATTCCCTCGCCTATTCCGGGGCCTAAGCCTGCGATCATAGCCAGGCCTGCTCCGATAGCGGAAGCGCCAAGTACAATTGCTTTTTCCATAAGTAAGATCCTCCTGAAATTTAACTTTGTTGAATTATTATAAACCCTTTCGGGGCAATAACCGTGGTTTGTGATTTTATTGCTTGTGAAATTTTTGCTTATGATTTTTTGATTTTTTTGAATAGAGCCTTTGCTTTTATCAGTCGCATTCAGCCATTGCAACATAGCTCATGGTAAGAGTTACGAAGATGTAAGCCTGAACCACCGATGAGAACAGGTCGAAGTACAGCGAGAGTATTGCAGGCAGGCCTATTGCAAAGTTGCCTAATGCAAAGTAAATAAGTCCGCTGATAACCAAGCCAACAACGATGTTGCCAAAGTGACGGAGAGCCTGTGACATAGGGTTCGCCACCTCTCCTATAAGGTTAAAGGGAAGCATAAAGGGCATAGGCTCGATAAAGCCCTTGAAGAATCCCTTTACTCCGCCTGTCTTGAACTTATTTCTCTGTACGAGGACAAAGGTGATAAGTCCCCATGCGCCTACTACCGAAATATCCGCCGTGGGCGCTCTCAGTCCTAACAGTCCCATAAGACTGGACAGAAGGGAGAAGCAGAACAAGGCGCTTATGTAGGGGGTGTACTTCTTGTATCTTATGCCCATGGAGTCGTTTACCATGCCCGAAAACAGACCCACTATCATTTCCGCAAGCATCTGCCGCTTTGAGGTAGGCTTTACCTTCAGGTTTCTGCCCAAGACAAAAAACAGAACGCCCAAAATGACCATTACTATCCACTGAACCACGACGGATTCGGATAAATAGAAGGTGGTGCCGAACAATTCAAATTCGGCGGATTTCAGCGCTCCGTTTACGGTAAATGTGCTTTCAGCCAATAATTTCATACCCATAACTGCCACAACCTTTCTAAGATATAAATATCAGAATTTAAATTTTATCAAGATTTGTCTTTTCCTTTCCAAAGAAAACGTACTGCACGGTGTAGTGAAGCTTTGGAATGAAAAGGGGAAGAAATGCGGGGATAATGTCTATCACCTTCAATGTAAGCCCTAAGGCTAAAACTGCAAACAACCCGATGTATCTTAAGCCGTAGGACATATTTGCGGAAAACTGCCCTTGCTTTGCGGTAGCTTTGGTAACGGCGGAAACCGCCCCCGCTCCCGCTAAGATAAAGTTTCCGATAAACAGCAGGTCGCCGAGGAGCAGCCCTGTCATTGCCCGCCAGGTAATGCCCTCAAATATTCCGTAAAGTGCAATGCCCACCATAATCAGACCGTTTACTATAAGAGCAATGGGAATCATCTCTTTCAGCTCGTCAAAGGCGGGGTTCTTCGGTTTACGTTTCATATTACATTGCTCCGATTTGCTTTTATACTAATTCCGTTTTAAAAACGTGCTAACGTTTTTAAAATATTCGGCGAA
>CAYMFX010000231.1:0-3059 GCA_964389845.1 uncultured Ruminiclostridium sp. | reverse complement strand
TCTCATCATTGAGAAATTAATCACAGGCTTTTTTTATTGCGCAGAGATGTTACCAAAAAGATTTTTAGATGATTCAAACTCTCAACATACAAAATTTTTACATCATTTTTTATATATTATCAACAAAGCCTGTAAGCAGATATAAACAACTGCTTATGGGCTTTTTTTCAGAAAAAAGGAGAAGAACCATGTTATTCATCACCAACCCCCGCCTCCGAAAGCTTGAGGCTTTCATGCAAGAGGTACCAAATTTCCCACCCAAAGGCAACAAGGTAGATTTAGACAGACTTGAAGATGAAATCCTGCTGTTTGAAATCGAAAGCGTTACCTTTAACGTTAAGCCGACTAATAAAAATTCCACCATAAGAAAGGACAACATCATGAAATTCAGAAAAACCAACAGAAATACGGCACTTCAAGCTGGTACAACTGGCGGATCAATCACTGGGGATCAAAATGGAACGCCTATCGAACCGAGCTTGCGGAAGATAATACCATAGAATTCAATACCGCATGGTCTAATGTCAAACCCGTTATACTCGCCCTTTCGGAGAAATTTTCCGATGTCGAAATGAATTACTGCTGGGCTGACGAGGATATCGGCTGTAATATGGGCGATATAACCTTTAAGAATGGCGAATGCATTGACAGCATAGAATTTGAGGCTTTCTCAAAAGAAGCGTTTGAGTTTGCGGCGGAAATGTGGGGATTTGATTTGGAAGAAGAAGGCTTGATTTTCAACGAAAAATCGGGTACATATGAACGGCAGGATATGGACATAGCGGAAAGCCCGACTATTATATGAATGGAGGTGAGCAAAGTAAATAGTTTTATGAGCTGGATTGGCGGCAAAAAAAGCAGTCGTGACATCATTATTCCGAGGTTTCCAGTGTTCTATGAAAAATACATAGAGGTTTTCGGAGGCGGTGGCTGGATACTGTTTGGAAAGCCGCCGGGAAACGACTTTGAAATTTTTAATGACGCCAATTCCAATATTTCCAATTTATTTTCATGCGTTCGTGACCATAGCGAGGAACTGATTGGTAAACTGCGCTATGTACTTAACTGTCGTGAGGACTTTGAACGTATAAAACATATTATTAACGAAAAAGCGGAAATTGGCGATGTACAAAGGGCAGCAGAATTTTATCAGCTTATCAGATACAGCTACGCAAGCGGGTGCGATAGCTTCGGCGGAAAATCGCACAGCATGTGGTCAAATTTTCCGTTGATAGAACAGGCTTCACGGCGTTTGCAAAGGGTCGTTATAGAAAATAAAGATTTTGAAAAGCTCATCTCAGCGCAGGACAGCGAGATGAGCTTTTTTTATTGCGACCCACCCTATTTCTCAACAGAGAGTTATTACAGCAATGTCGGTTTCACAAGCGCAGACCATGAAAGACTTCGCAACACTCTGAGCAAAATTTCGGGAAAATTTCTCGTATCGTACAACGATTGCTCAGAGGTCAGAGAGTTGTACAAAGGTTACGAAATGTACAGCTATAAGCGGCTGAACAATATTCGGCAACGTTTTGACGGCGGCAGTATGTTTAATGAGCTGCTGATTTCCAACTACGATTTGGACGAGAGGTTAAAAGAAAACCGGCAAATATCTTTTTTTGAAACGGAGGATTTAAATTATGGTGACATTTGAAAGCAAGGTGACAAAATCAGGCAACTTAAAGGTTTCCTCTCAGCTGAGGGAAATTCTCGGGCTGCGCAGCGGCAAAAGGGTGACGGTAACGCTTGATTATACCAATCCCGATGAGATCAAAATTCCGCAGGAGATACTCGATGAGGCTGGGATTTGCGCCGATAACGGGTTGGAGATTTATACCGATGATGGACAGGTGATTATACAGGAGCAGGAGGTTGATTGCGATGGAGAATAAGAATGAGATTATGCTGTTTAAGCATGAAGAATTCGGAGAAGTCAGGACTTTGGTGATTGACGGTGAGCCTTGGTTCGTGGGGAAAGATGTTGCAGATGTTTTGGGCTATGAAAGAGCCACCAAAGCCATTGTAGACAGGGTTGATGAAGAAGATCGCATAATGCTGGACAAAAAAACTCAGTCCCAGTTTAGGACTGAGTTGGGTCAACGTGGAGGTTGGGTTGTTAACGAAAGCGGTTTGTACAGCTTAATTTTATCAAGTAAAATGCCGAAAGCAAAGGAGTTTAAACATTGGGTTACTGCGGAGGTTCTTCCCTCGTTGAGAAAACACGGAGCATACTTCACGCCTGAAGCCTTGTACCAAAGCCTTTGCAAACCCAAAAACCTTATCGAAATATTACACGCCCTTGCGGACGAGCAAAAAAGAAACACCGACCTTTCGGTTGAGAATGCCCGTTTGTCGGTCAAAGCAAGGTATTACGATGAAATACTGAACAGCACGAACAATGTTCCCGTAACGCAAATCGCAAAGGACTACGGAATGTCGGCAATTGCTTTCAATAAAATGCTTCATGAGTACGGAATCCAGTATCACATTCGCAATTCTTGGGTTTTGTATGCAGAATACGCAAACAACGGATATACGCAGAGTAAAACGTATAAATACGCCGAAAATAAGGCGTCTATGCATACTTGTTGGACTCAAAAAGGAAGGCTGTTTTTGTATGAATTTCTGAGGGAAAGAGGCGTTTTGCCGATGTGCGAAAGGACGTGTTGTAATGAAGCCTTTGTATAAGTTTTCTTTTTCCGAAGCTAAGCGGAACAACGAAGTGGAAGAGTTTCGTGAAAGCCTTCGGGAAAACATCAAGTGCAGGGATTTCCTTGACCATGAAATCGAGAAAAAATTTGATGGCATGAGACTTCCCGATGAATGTGCGGAAAATGCGGTCAAGGAATTCGGATATGACCGCACCATGTGGGTAGTCGCCAACACGATTAACGAGCGTCAGGGAGACGGGCGGTTTCACCGTGTAAACAGAGAATGGGCGGAACATTTTCATATTCCCGACGATAGACGGAATTATGAATTTGCTCTCCGCTCCCACAGCTGCATTGTAGACGGGCTTGCGGACGATGTTCGCAAAATGTATGCACAGCTGAAATTGT
>CAYMFX010000230.1:0-3063 GCA_964389845.1 uncultured Ruminiclostridium sp. | reverse complement strand
CCCCGGACCAACCGGTTATGAGCCGGTTGCTCTAACCAACTGAGCTATTGGCGCATAACAGCTGTAAAATGCTGCTGGTGATCCACCCGGGAATCGAACCCGGGACACCCTGCTTAAAAGGCAGGTGCTCTGCCGCCTGAGCTAGTGGATCATGTCCTACTAAAAATGCAACGTTGATATTATAACAGAATTTTAATTTATTGTCAAGTGCTTTTTAGAAATATTTTCATACATACATAGACACTGCGCTCATTTTATGATATAATACCGGTGAAAATTATAGTTTAAGGAGAGATACAGGTGGAAGGGCATAGAATAATTTTAAATGATTTTCTTAATCTTATTAAAAGAGAGAATATCACAAGCATACTTGATGCGGGGAGCGGAAGGACAAGTCTGTCAACAATTTTAGATACATTTTCCAATACTTCCATTGGCGCTGTTGTATATCCGGGTGATATAAGAAAAATAAACTCAATCAAGGAAATTAGTGAATACAGCGAAAATGTAAGCGTAATTGAAAAAGATATATGCCGGGATTCTGTTATCAAGGCATACGATATAATTATAGCGCATTTACTTCTCGGCGAAGCAGCGAAGTTCGGAAATTCATTTGAAGACCTGCTTGAAAAAATAATCACAATGAAATATAAGTATTTAATTATAATAGATTACCTTGAAGACCCCGCTGTAAATGAAAATGACATTATGAAAATGTGTGAAAAATATAGCCTGACTATTGTCCGCAAATCGGTTTTTACCAATCAAGAACCTCAAGTTTGGGAGGATTTCACAGGAGTGCATAATTTTGGATATTTGATAAAAAGATTATAAATGAATATAGGCAACATAATCGACCTTCTCAAATCCCGAACACCCTCTTTGTATTCTCACGAGCCGCATCAACAAGCTTTTCTTCATCAACCCTCATATGCTTTGCAAGCTCCTTAGCCACATACTTGACATTCTGAGGCACATTGGTTCTGTCAAGTCCGGGAACATTTTTCGGTACAAGGTAAGGTGCATCCGTCTCAATCATCACTCGGTCAAGAGGTATCGACCTTACTGCTTCTCTAAGCTCTTTCCCTCTCCTGTCGTCGCATATCCAGCCAGTAATGCCAATGTAAAAGCCCATATCAAGGTATTTTAAAAGGGTTTCCTTTTCTCCCGTAAAGCAATGTACCACCGACCTGCCGCAAACCTCCGGGTGATTCTTAAACCTTCTGATAAAATCCGCCGAAGCGCTTCTCTCGTGCAAAAACAATGGCATATTTAAATTTTCCGCAATCACTATTTGCTTTTCAAAACAGCGGATTTGGTTCTCCCTTGTGGAAAACATACGGTCAAAGTCGAGTCCGCACTCCCCTATTGCCACTATTTTATCATTTTCGGAAGCAAGCCTTTCGATAGTCTCGAAGTCCTCCTTCTTAGCGCTGTCCGCATTGTGAGGGTGTATTCCCGCAGTGCCGTAAACCTCGTGAGTCCTGCTGAACTCGTCAATACGCAGATTTTCTTTCATATCGGTGCCCGTTAATATACAGCACACTCCCTCTTTTGCCGCTTCGTCAATTATCCTGTCGGGATTAGGAAATTGGCGGCAAAACAAATTCAGTCCGATGTCGTAATATTTTATGTTCATTTTTCTCCTTTGCCGCTTCACTGACGCATTTTTTATAAGCGTTAACTGTTCTCCCCATTGCCGTCTAACGATTCATAAGAAATTTTCAGCGTCATCTGCTCCTCAGGTAAAGAAACTCCCTTGCTGCGTGTTATGGCGTGCTTATCCTCAGCCGAAAAGCCGATAGTCTCCCCGTCTAAAAGCTTCACGTCCTCATTCAGCACATAAGAGACAATATCAGCTAAAAAGTCTCTCAGCTCTTCCGGCTCGGCGTTGGTGTTCAGCACCTCCATTTCGTCCTTGCCGAACACATCCATTCCGTAGGTGTAGGCGTTCATTCCTCCCTCGCTACGATACAGACCGAACCAGATCCAGTTAAAGATCGGAAGCTCGTCCTCCTTCATCATATCGGCAAAGCCCTCATAGAATCGAGGCTCAAATACCACGCCGCTGGTGTAAACTCCCGTAGCGTATTTCTGACGGCAGCAGGCAGCCAGTATCTTGGTGTAGAGCTTGCCCCGCTCAAACAGGTCTTGCTCCTTGCCCATAACAGCCACCATTATATGTGCGCAGTGCTGCTTTGCCGCCTTGACCGCACCCTGCCACATATAGTTGTTTTCCGCATTAACCTCGGCTTCTCCGTTTGGAATAGGATAGGTCATCAGGCTGACGGCGGCAAGCATATTGCCAACTTCAAAAACAACGGTATCGTCATTTTTGTCCCCGCTCTCGTCATGTTCCCCTATCGCAATGTCCCACTTTTCCTTCATATCACGAATGAACTGCTGTTTATCCCATTTTCCTTTGGACAGCAGAACAAAGCCCGCAAAGGTACCCTTAGGATTGCGCTCGTTTTCTTCTCCGCTCTCTGATTCTTCCTTGTTTCTGTCGGCAATTTCTTTTTTACATTCATTTATTACTGCAAGAGCGTTTTCATCATTGGGGTCAAGCTCCACCCACCGCTGTGCATAAGGGATAGCCTTTTCCTCCTGCCCATACAAATACTGATAGGCATACGCCATGCGCATATTCCATTCCGCCTTGTCCCTGCCCTCCTCTCTGACCTCCTCCAATACCTCAATGGCTCTGTTAAGGGCGTTATCGCCCTTATATGTGGGAGTTCCCTCGTTATGGTCGCCGATTATTGCGTAATTCTCCAGCGCTCTTGCCATTGTGTAAGCCGCCCGATAGTCCCACAAATCAGGGCTGATTGTTTCAATCGCTTTAATGGACAATGTGTATTCGTCCTCATCGTTCCACTGTTCGATCTGTTGATAGAACGCGTCGGCGTTTTCGGGCTTGTAGGGAATGCAGTCCAAGCCCTCGGGCAATTCCTCCGTTTCCTCTTTAAGCGGTATCGTCACCGCATCACGCCGAAATACATGAAAGCCCGCCCAAGGCAGGTCGGTATCGTCAAAGAAGCGCTCCGCCACACCTAAAACGGC
>CAYMFX010000229.1:0-3179 GCA_964389845.1 uncultured Ruminiclostridium sp. | reverse complement strand
AATCGGCTTTTCCGTTAAATACGGCGATTGCCTTTTCACGGCAGGTATTGTAGCCGCAGCTTCCGCAGTTAAGCTCATCGGCAGGACTTCTTTTGCCCATTTTCTTCAGTATCTCTTCAATCGCCTTGCTGCCCGGCATAAGACGTTTTACGCCGATAAACTTAATCTCCTTAGTCATTTCCTTATCGTCAAGCTTAAGGGCGTCAAAGTCCTTCGTCTTGGCGTATTTATCTACCGTAACGGTATTTGCGATACAAGCGTTGCGGTTGCGCTCTATGATAGGTCCGCTTACGCAGCTCCCGTAGCAGGCGGACATTTCAATAAAGCATTTCTTCATTTTGCCCTCTACTATTTCCTTCAATGCGTTGACGCAGTTTTCCACACCGTCGATATGAAGATATGTGTAGTCGGGATTTTTGCACTCCATTGAACGCAGAATACCGCCGCCTGTGGGGAAGAGACGGGCTTTTCCCCCTTCCTTTTCCGAGTCCTCGCAGGGCTCGAAGGTTATATTCTTTTCCGCTAACCACTGTGTAAGCTCTTCAAAGGTCAGTACGCAGTCCACAATGCCGGGATAATCCTCCGCTTCGGCTTTCTTGGAAATACAGGGTCCGATAAATACCGTCTTTGCCTGCGGGTTTCTCTTTTTTATTTCAAGAGAATGAGCCTGCATAGGAGAAACGGTTTTTGCAAGGTAGGGAAGCGCTTCGGGAAAATGCTTCTGAATAAGAAGATTTACCGAATGGCAGCAGGAGGAGATAATAAGCTCGCTTTCTCCCTTATCCACCATTTCGTCATATTTCTGCTTAACCACCGTTGCCCCCTCGGCGGTTTCCTCTGCCCCCGCAAAGCCTAACTTCATGAGCGCATTTCTCAGTGACGTGATAGTAAGTCCTTCATAGTTAGCCACAAATGAGGGGGCAATGCTGGCGATTACGGGGCTTCCTCCCGCAATAAGCGCTTTAGCCGCCTCAACGTCGTTCTTGATTTCCTTTGCGTTTTGAGGGCATACCACAAAGCACTGTCCGCAGAGTATACATTCGTCCTCCACAATAAACGCCTGATTCTCAAAAAAGCGTATGGATTTAACAGGGCAGTGTCTGATACATTTATAGCAGTTTTTGCAGTTTGATTTTTTCAGTTTAAGATATTGAGCCATTTATGTACTCCCTTAACGTTAAGCCTCAGCCAATGCGGGCTTCTTTATGTTTTCTTCAAAAAATTCGTTAAAGCTGTCCTCGTTTACTCCGAAAATCTGCTCTCCCACCTTTACGGACACGCCGTTCATACAGTGTCCCAAGCAGAAGGCGGCGGAAACGGATACCTTTTCTTCAAGGTTATTTTCTTTAATTGCATTATTTATCAGCTCGATTATTTTATAGGAGCCTCTGATGTGGCAGGAGCTGCCAACGCATACATTTACGTTAATCATATTTTTTCCTTTCGGTATAGACAAAGAAGGGGGTAATGAAAATATAACCCGTAAGAACCAATATAAATTAGTTTTTGACGGGTATATTTTCTTATCGGTGCTTCAGTGCTATGAGAACGCACGAAGCGGCGCTTCGCTCGCTTCTTTGTGGTGATAATCGCTCACTTCGTGGGACTTCGTCCCACACCCTACTTCCTTTTGTGACAAAAGGAAGCGAAAAACTTCGACGGCTTCGCCGTTTTTTGTTTTTATTCGTATTCGCAGACGCTTGCCCAACGGGTAAGAAGTTCCCTTTCTTCGGGCTTGCCCTTAGCTAACTGGGAAGCGGCAACAATTGGCATCCACCTTTGTACATACTGCTTGGGAGTATCGCTCATATCGCAGAACAGGTTAAGATACTTTTCCGCAGTTTCTTCATCGCCCTTTAGGCAGAAGCGCAGATATGTTCTTGCAACGTCGGCGCTGGCATTGCCCTGAGTTGCGTGCGCCCAGTCGAGGATATAGGGCGTTCCGTCGCTCTTGAGTATAACGTTTGTGGGAGTGAAGTCGCCGTGGCACAGCTTCGCATGCTTGGGCATACCGTCAAGACGTGCGGAAAGCTCATATCTTGTGGTAGCGTCCAAGCCGCTTAAGGAGATTTTCCTTCTCATCTTGTCCTTGAGCTTTGTAAGGAGAGCGCATCTTTGATTGTGAACATTAAGCTGAATTTCAACGAACAGCTTCATATAATCGTCCATAAGAGAAGGGTTATCCTCATAGGACTTAGCAAGGGTCTTGCCCTCGATAAAGTCGGTAACTATGCACCACTTACCGTCAACCATGCCTACCTCCTGAATCTTAGGCACGTTAAGTCCCGTTTCCTCTACTCTGGCAAGGTTAAGAGCTTCGTTAAGAATATCCGCCTTGGAGTAGTTTTCGTTAAATACCTTGATAGTTATGTCGCCGTCACGGTAAATTGTCTTATCTTTTCTTACTGCAATAACATTTTCCAATTTCATCTTTCATATCCTCACTTTCCGTAGTATGCCTTAAGATACATTGCCTTAATCTCTTCCATAAGAGGATAGCGGGGGTTAGCGCCTGTGCACTGGTCGTCGAATGCCTGCTCGGTCATTGCGTCCAAATTGTCAAGGAATGCCTTTTCGTCAACGCCGTATTCCTGAATGGTTCTCTTAATTCCGATTCTTTCCTTAAGCTTGGCAATTTCCTTGATAAGGCGCTCAACCTTTTCATCGTCGTTCTTTCCGCCAAATCCCATAGCGTCGGAGAATGCGGCATACTTAGCCTTTGTGCAGGGGTGAGTATACTGTGAGAAGGTTCCCATTTTGGCGGGAGCTTCGGCGCAGTTAAAGCGGATAACTTCTTCAATCAGAAGAGCGTTCGCTATGCCGTGAGGAATGTGGTGGAATGCGCCTAACTTATGAGCCATGGAGTGGCATACGCCGAGGAATGCGTTTGCAAACGCCATACCTGCCAATGTTGAAGCGTGAGCCTGCTCCTCTCTTGCCTTGGGATCGTTTGCTCCGTTTTCATAGCAGGAGGGCAGATATTTGAATATCAGCTTGCCCGCTTCAACTGCAAGACCGTCTGTAAAGGGAGTTGCAAGCATTGCCACATACGCTTCTAAAGCGTGAGTAAGTGAGTCGATACCTGAAGCGGAGGTAAGTCCCTTAGGTGCGTTCATCATCATATCCGCATCGATAATCGCCATTTTTGGAAGCAGCTCATAATCCGCAAGAGGATACTT
>CAYMFX010000228.1:0-3203 GCA_964389845.1 uncultured Ruminiclostridium sp. | reverse complement strand
TCGGGCTTAGTCTCGGTTACCGTAGTCTCCTCGGGCTCGGTTTCTTCGGGCTTAGTCTCGGTTACCGTAGTCTCCTCGGGAGTTGTTGCGGTAGTGGTAGTCTCCTCGGGAGTAGTTGCGGTAGTGGTAGTCTCCTCGGGAGTTGTTGCAGTAGTTGTCGTCTCCTCGGGAGTAGTCTCTGTAGTGGTAGTTTCTTCGCTTGTTTCTATAGGCTTACCTGTTACGCTTACCAGTGTTGCGTCCCAACCGCTAAAAAAGATGCTCTTCAGAGAATAATTATCCGAATCTATTTCGCTCTCAAAAGCAGCTAAAATATCGCTCACCTTAAGAATAGCATAAGTTTCAGCCTTGTCTTCTCCCGTCCCGGCTACAGGCGGGTTGTCTAACTGATACCAGTTTTCATTTACATTTTCATCTTTGGTACCTATAATGTTCAACTTGCCTAAAATAGTAATCTTAGCCCATGGGCAGTAAGTTTCTGTAGTGTGATTTGCGCTGTGACTGCATTCAGAAGCAAGAGCAGGTTTATATGTAATTCTTATGCTCTCGTATTTTTTAGTTCATCAACGAGAATTTCGCTTGAGGGCAGCGGAAGATCGCCGTTTTCGTCTTCTTCTGCGGCAACAAATTCAACAACCTTCAACGATGAAATATTAGTTGTCGAACAGTTTCCGCTTTGCATATTTCCGCCTATTTGTCCCCATTCATCCAAAGCAAAATCAGATATTGGCAAATATGCAGTCAATACGCCGTCTACCAAGATTGGAACAAAAGAAACTTCAAATTCACCACTGTAATTGTTATACCATTTTGCGCCGACCAGCCAACTATTGTAAGAATCCCATCCCCAGCCTATGATTTCTTCTACGGGAGTATTACTGTCTCCGTTGGTTCCGAGATCCGAAAAAGTCATTTTAACATATGCGTTTTCATTTTCCATAACTGCGGAATCAATGCCTGAAATATTAATATTTCCCATTTCCTCCCAATTATTGGTTGTTCCGTTTTTCTCGGCAATTGAGCTTAAATCAGCGGAATATAAAACTCTTTCATTACCGCTTGGTAATGTTTCTACCGGGGCGGCATCAACGACTAAATTAGTTACGATAATCGATGAAGCTGCTATTGCGCCCGCAACAGCGCCCGCAATGATTTTTTTCATTAGCATTTGCCTTTTCCTCCATAAAAATTTTATTTACAAGGGGTCTCCCCCGAGTATCCGGTAATCTCGCTTTCTCAGCCGTGCAAACCCTTTCCACCGCTTTCAAAATTCCATTATCGCTTAAAACCCATATTCTTGCTTTTACGGTTAGAAAACAAAAAACTCCTACCCTATGCAGCCGCATAAGGCAAGTGTTTTATTTTTATTATTTTTATACCAAAACAAAAAGCCGAAGCATTTAGAGAATAAAGCTGCGTCTGTCTGTCTGTTAAATTATACCACATTTTGGCGTCCTTGTCAATGGTTTTTTATTAATTTTAACGAATTTTTTGTTATTTTTATAAAACAGCATATTTTGATTAATACATATTTTATCAGCGTTTAGTCAAAAAGTCAATTGACACTTTGCACAGTCTTTCTTGTGTAAATTATACAAGTTTGTCCGATAACAAGCAAAAATTTTGTCAAAAACCCTCTCGGCTTGTTCTACCTTCTCATTTTCCCGCATAATATTACAAAAAGACAACCACAGGAAAGGAATACGACAATGTTTACTTACACATTTTCAAGGAAAAAGCTTTTAAGAACGGCGGTTATAGTGCTTGCCGTGCTGGTGGGAGCGGGTATCATAGTTATGGCGGTGATGTCCTCCTTTAAGGTTTCGGCGGCGGACAAAAAGCTGCCTGTCTACGGAGTGGAGCGAACAGACAACAAGATAGCGGTAACCTTCGACTGCGCCTGGGGGAACTCCAACACCGACCTGCTTCTAAGCCTGTTAAAGGACGTAAATGCAAAAGCCACATTTTTTGTAACCGGCGAATTTTGCGACAAATATCCGGAGGACGTAAAGAAAATGTTCGATGCGGGACACGAGATAGGAAACCATTCCAACGCTCACCCTCATGTGGAAGGCATAAACATAAACGACCTTATTGAGGACACAAGAGAGTGTACAAAAAAAATAAAGATGATAACCGGAGAAGAGCCGAAGCTTTACCGTGCTCCCTACGGAGAGTATGACGATAATGTTATCACCACCATAGAGGGAATGGGCTTTAATGTGATTCAATGGTCGGTGGACAGCATCGACTGGCAGGAGCCGGAGCCCGATACCATTATAAAGCGCATTGTCGAAGGCACAAAATCCGGCTCAATCCTCCTTTTCCACAACGATTTGGAGAACACCGCCAAGGCGCTGCCCCAGCTTCTCACTATGCTGAAGCAAAAGGGCTTTACCTTCTCCAAGGTGTCCGACATTTTGTACAGCGAAAATTACCATATCGACAGCAGCGGCATACAGATATACGATGCGGCGGCGCTTATTCCCACCGCAAAATATTCCGACAACTATCTTATAAACGAAGCGATGGAAATATTCCGTCAGAACCTTACAATGCAGGAGATATACAATCTATCCGGAGGAGCAACGCCCCAGCTGCTGGAAAAAACAGCTCCCCTCCTCTCTCCTGCTCAGCTGGCGGCAATACAGGAGGCTTCCTTTGAGGAGCTTAAGGAGGCGGTAACGAATCTGATAAGAGCAGCCGAGGAAGAAGGCGCAGGCGGAGATAACAGCGATAACGCAAATGCCGTAACCACACCCGAGGCAAGCGGCAGCACCCCGCCGGTAACTCCCGAAACGACAGGCGAGGACTACTACGAGCCGCCGGTCTCAACCTCAACACAATCCCAATCCGCAGCCCCCGCCGAAACCGCCCCCGAAATCACTGCGGCAGCGTCAATACCCGGCAACCCCTACGTCCCCATTAACCCTTCAGCAACGGGCAAAGGCGACATCAAGGGTCAGCCCTCAGCGCCCATAACCGCAGCCCAAACAAAGCTGCCCCAAACCGCCGATCCCGAAATCACAACAACAGTTACAGAAGCCACCACACCCGAAATCACAACCACACCGGAAACCACAGTTACCGAATCTACGGCGGGAAGAATTAACGAAATAATAAAGTAAAAAAATTAGCCAATAAAATTATACTAATAACCATTTTGACACAGGATAAAATCAAAGTCAAAATGGTTATTACAC
>CAYMFX010000227.1:0-3268 GCA_964389845.1 uncultured Ruminiclostridium sp. | reverse complement strand
TATTCTTTGTGAACTCAAAAAGTATTACAGCATTCCTATTATAGAGTTCTTTTTTAAGTTGAATGACACGGAACTGAACAAACAATTGCGATATGAAGCATTCTATCATTTGCAAAGCTTTAATTACCAACCAAGGTTGCGGCGACAAAAATATATGCATATACATACTAAAAATGCAAAAAGAAAAGCGTTTTTGAAGAATGAATATCCTTATTTAAATTTTTGTATCCCGCAAAATCCTCAAGAACTTGAATATCGCATAAACAATTCTAAAGAACAGCAGATTAAGGAGTTTGATTATTTCATTTCACATAGCAGCAAAGATTATGTTTTTGTTCAAAAATTGATAAATGCTGAAAATAAAATGGGCAAAAATATATTTTGCGATTGGATCAATGATGTTGATTATTTAAAGCGGCATTTATTGTGTGAATCGACATTAAGAGTGATAGAAAAGAGGTTAGAACAATCTAGGGCATTAATTTTTGTTGAATCTGAAAATTCATTGAATTCGATTTGGTGTAAGTATGAGTTGAATTATTTTGCCGAACTTCATCGACCAATGTATGTAATTAAATTACATAGCATTGATGAAGAGGAATTCTTGTTAGCGCCGCTTAATTCTAATTGGTTTATTGATACCGATTATAAAGCATTAGCTCTAGCAAATGGCTTATTGATATAAGTTTTCACGCTAGTTTTATTTAAATGAAAGGGAGGAAACTTGTTACAATGTTAATTAACGAAAATTTGTTGAGAAGTAGAATTAATTTAGAACATTCTCAGTATAACAGCAGGGAAACTAAAATACAAAGTGAAAATAGAACTCTATATAAAGCATCAAATAATTATGATATATTTTTATCACATAGTTATTATGATAAAGAATTGATATATTCGCTTGTTGAACTTTTTAATAATGCAGGATATTGCGTATATGTTGATTGGATGATAGACACAGAACTTGACCGTTCTATGGTTAACGCTCAAACGGCTTCTCAACTTCGTTTTAGAATGTGTGAATGTAAAGGGTTAGCGTATATTTCGACTACTAATATCTCCGATTCGAAATGGTGTCCTTGGGAGTTGGGTTATGTAGACGGAAAAAAGAACGGTCGCTGCGCTATTTTACCAATAGTTAAAAGCGATAAAGATTGTTTTAAGGGGCAAGAATATCTTGGATTGTATCCTTATATTGACTATGCTTCCAGCAAAAATAGCAATAAATATGATTTTTGGGTAAATGACCCTAATGACGATCAAAAATATGTGTGCTTAAGAGATTGGCTAAATGGCAAAGATTTACATAGTCATAATGTATGAAAGGAGCTTGTTATGTTAGACAACAAAGAAGTATTATTAAAGGAAATCGATTTAATTCAATCTTGTATAAACAGAATGGCTCAGAATTCATTTATGGTTAAGGGATGGACAATTTCGCTAGTAGCAGTAATTTTAGCTTTATTACCAGAAAAAGTTAATATAATATTTCTTTGTATTCTAGTAATCATTATTACGACTTGTTTTTGGTGTCTTGATGCTTTTTTCTTAAAAATGGAGCGATTATATAGGTGGAAATATAATTGGGTAATCAAAAATAGGATGGAGTCCAATCTCTTTTTCTATGACTTAAATCCCGTAAATAAAGATATGTGGTGTTTAAACAGTAATGATAATTTGCCAAAAGAACCTTGTGTATTGAGGATTATGTTTACCAAAACTCTTATGCTAATATACTTAACTTTAAACAGTTTAGCTATAATTGTTTTGTTTATCACAATTATCCGATCTTGTTGCTGTTAATTTATACTTGTTATGCATTTTGAAAAAGTTCACGTCCATCATGGAACTATATATTAAAGTGCCAATACTAATGTTAAATTGGTGCTTCATTTTCTTTGTTTTCAGCGGCTCATTATTTGACCATACTCAGTAATGTTTTGTTATCAGCTTTCAAGAGTGAATGATTCATTCATAATTTTCAGTCGCCCCTTTTCTGCTTTTATGTCAGCCTTGACCTGTGCTATCATTGCCGCGAGCTTTTCTTCACATTCCTCGCGAGTTTTGGCGTAGATATTATGCGCTTCTCGCTTTCCATAAGCATTTCTTGGACTGTATCTGCCCTCGAAGAGGTGGTCGTTTATCATCGTCACACAGCCCGTTCCGGATTTGCGACATTTGGGCTTGTACGGCTCGAAATCTGGCGGGAGGGTATCTATCCTTACCATTTCCTCACTCTTCGGAATTTCGGCTTCTGTGCCGCCAATTTGGCGGTCTATCTTTGCGGCTGCCTGTCGCTGCATGGTGTCGGTTATATGACTGTATATGTCAATCGTCGTTTCGGAAGAAACATGACCTATTGTTGTTGAGAGCGTTTTTACGTCCATGCCGTTTTCGAGCGCCATCGTAGCAAACGTGTGTCTGAGGTCATGAAATCTTACTTTAGGGCAGCCGGCGCGCTCCAACATAATTTGTAATCGCTTGCGAACTGCGGAAGGGTGACGCGTTTTTGTGCTGTCGAGTGGCGACGGGAATATCCATTCGGAATCCACGGTTTTCTTATATTCCGACAAGATTTGAAGCAATGATGACGGCAGTATTATCGTCCGTATTGATGCTTTGGTTTTTGGTTCGGAGATTATCTGCTCTCCATTGAACACATTGACTTGTCGCTCTATTCGAAGTTCTCCGGTTATGAAGTTGAGGTCGCTCCATTTTAGGGCGAGTATCTCGCCGCGGCGCATTCCTGTTCCGAGTTCAAGCAGGAAGAGTTCGTAGTAACCTTCTTCTTTTGCTCGATTGAGAAAGCGTATAACCTCGCTTTGTGTAAGCACTTTCATCTCTCGGGATTTCTTGGGCGGCAGTTTGCAGCCTATCGCAGGATTAATTCTGATCAGTCCCTCTTGAACCGCTTTTTCAAGTGCCGAGCGACAGTTCGCATGAATTGCCCTGATCACTCGGTCAGATAATCCTGCGCCATAAGCCTCTACCCTTATTCTCCGACCATTGGATTTTGTTCTTGCGTAGAACTGTTGTAGATCTGATTGAGTAAGTTTGTTCAATGGTATAGTTCCGATTTCGGGTATGATGTGGCTATAAATTCTGCTTTCGTATTCAAGCTGAGTCGTTAGGCGAATCGTGTGCTTGCAATAGGTTTGGTACCAGAAATCAATCCACTCGCCGAATGGCATTTCGGAATTTATTTTTTCGTTAGGCTTCCCGAATTGGGATTTTAATTTTTCAAGTTTTTCTGCACACTCGGTCTTTG
>CAYMFX010000226.1:0-3299 GCA_964389845.1 uncultured Ruminiclostridium sp. | reverse complement strand
CGGGGGTGCAGATGTTGTTATGGCAGTTGTCGCAGATTCCGTTGCTGTCGCTGTCGATGTAATTTCCGTTTCCGTGGTGACCGCCGCCTGCGGGAGTCTGAGGACAGCTGCCGTTTTCGTAGTTGTCGCAGATTCCGTTGCTGTCGCTGTCGATGTAATTGCCGTTTCCGTGGTGACTGTTGTCGGGGGTGCAAATGCTGTTGGAGCAGTTGTCGCAGATTCCGTCATTGTCGGTATCGGTGAAATTGCAGGTATCTTTGTGGTGACTGTTGTCGGGGGTGCAAATGCTGTTGGAGCAGTTGTCGCAGATACCGTCGTTGTTGCCGTCAATGAAGCTGCAATTTTTTGCTGTCGGCTGATAATTTGCAAAGGAATCGGTCGTTATTTCAAATTTGGTATCGGAATCCTTTGATACATCAGCGGTGCTGTCGGCAATATCAGCGCTGCTTACGGAAATTGCGGCTGCCGCTGCCGTTAATCCTATCAATGCGGTTATAACTATTGTCAATAAAGCTTTCATAGAATCCTCCTTTTATGCTTACGGTGCTAATGCTTTCAATTATAATACGATTGACATTATCGAATCCATTCAAAAAATTTTTCTTTTTTTATGTTATCATTAATTTGCAAAGACGTCAATAGGGGCGTTGAATCGCTGTTTTATCAGCTTGTTGTATATTGAAAGAAGATTTTTGTGCAATTTTGCTGAAATTATCTTGAAACCATTGAAGAATTATACAAACTATGGTATATTTAATGTGTGAGACTATCAGCGAGTGTATCCTATCTTAATAAAGAAGGGAGAATTGGCAAATGGCAGAAACACAGTCGCAGATTGCGCTTTTTGAACAATACCGTCAGACTCAGGACGTGGGACTCAGAAATGATATAGTGCTCAGGTATATGGAGCTTGTGAAGTATGTTGCCATTTCTACACGAGGGATATACTGTAAGTACGCCGAGGTGGACGATATTGTCAACGAGGGCGTTTTAGCGCTTATAAAGGCGGTTGAAACCTACGATGTACAGCGGGGGGTCAAGTTCGAGACCTATGCCACTATCAGGATAAAGGGCGCAATAATCGATTTTGTGCGGAAGCAGGACTGGATCCCCAGAAGGGTAAGGCATTTCGGGCATAATCTTGAAACGGCATATAACGAGCTGTATTCTCAGCTTGACAGACACCCCACCAATCAGGAGCTGGCGGATTATATGGGTATTCCCAAGGATAAGCTGCTCAGGGCTATGGCGGATTTGGCAAGCGCCGCTACCCTCTCCTTTGAAGAACTTTTATATGAGGACAATTTCGAGAATATGGAGGTCGGGGGTGCTACGGCGGATCAGCCCCTTTATGAAAAGGAGCTTAAGGAGGTTCTCACCGCCGCAATAAACGAGCTTAAGCCAAAGGAAAAACAGGTGGTTTCACTTTACTATTATGAAAGACTGAAATTCGGCGAGATAGCAAAGGTTCTCGGCGTTACCGAATCGAGAGTTTGTCAGATACATTCAAAAGCAATGCTTCTGCTTAAGCGGAAGCTTAAGGATTATTTAAATTAGACCTTCTCGGGAGTTTCCGAGGAGGTCAGCTGATTGGAAAGGAAAGCATATGAACAGAGGTTTTTATACGTCCGCTCAGGGAATGATTAACCAGCAGAGAATATTGGACGCTATTTCCAACAATGTGTCCAATGTCAATACGTCGGGTTACAGAAAGGACGAGATTGTAACTAATACGTTTCAGGAGCAGCTTTACTGGGTAGGGAAGCGGCAGGAGCTTTCCGGTACATATTATCAGGCGTATGTGGACGCTTCCAAGACGGATTTGGAGCAGAGCGGCTTTGAGGAAACGGGCAGCGTTTTTGATTTGGGCATTTACGGAAATGTGTACTTTAACATTCGCTATTTGGAGGACGGCGAGATTTATCAGAGCCGAAACGGTCAGTTCGGGCTTGACGACGAGGGTTATTTGCAGCTTGGCGGCGTTGGACGGGTTCAGGGATTAAACGGCGATATTTATATCGGCAACGATGATTTTACCGTAGATGAATTAGGCGTTATCAGAGACGCAGACAATGAGGTTATCGACACCTTAATGCTCACATATATACCGAGAGGTGCGGACGTTCATAAGGAGGGAGACAGCTTGATAAGATATGACGGCGACCCTGCGGAAATGCCCGAGGACGAGGAGTATGTTATCTGGCAGGGGGCTTATGAGAAGTCCAATGTGGATTCCGTGAAGGAAATGACCCACGCTATGGAGGCGTTCAGGCTTTACGAGGCTAACAGCAAGATGTTAAAGATGTACGATACCATTAATCAGAAGGCGGCTTCAAGAATTGCGGAGCTGTAATCGGAGGCAAGAGGTTTTTGGTATAGGGCTTGATTTTATTGATTTTTTGATGAAAGGCATTTTTTTCTATCAATGGGCTAATAGGCTTTGAAAGGAGCTTTTTTGTATGAATATAGCATTTTATTCGGCTACGGCGGGCATGATTGCTCAGCAAAACGGTATGAACGTTGTTGCCAATAATATTTCCAATGTCAATACCGTAGGTTATAAGGCGCTGCGCCCCAGCTTTGCGGACTGTATCTACACCGAGTACAGAGAGACGGAGCCGGAATGGGACACGGGACACGGTCAGTATCTTAACAAAACCGATTTTATGTGGGACATAGGCGGTTTTACCAACACCGAACAGCCCTTGGACTACTGCCTTCCCAATGAGGGCTTCTTTATGGTGAGAGATTATAACGGACGTGATTATCTTACCCGTGACGGCGATTTTGAGATAAGCATTATTGACGGGGATCACTGGGAGCTTGTGAACAACAGCGGGGATTTTGTGCTTGACTATGAGGGAAACCACATTGTTGTGCCCTTTAAGACTGAGACCGATGCGGACGGCAATATCGTTGAAACCACCGAGATCGACCTTGAAGCGCTTACCGAAATGATAGGCGTGTATACTGTTCCAAATAACTTCGGGCTTTCTCAGGACGACAATAACCATTTTCTTATCAATGACCGTTCGGGTCAGCCTGTGGCGGACAGATCGTTAGATAAGATTGAGTATTACTTAGAAAGGTCATCTGTTGATTTGGCGGGGGAAATGGTCAATATGATTGTTTCTCAGAGAAGCTATCAGCTTGACGCAAAGGTCATTCAGACGGCGGACGAAATGCAGCAGATTGCTAATAATTTAAGGTAATCTATTTGGTTCATCGGAAAAAGCGTTGTTCTTAATCAAAATCCGATGTCCCCCGCCTCTTAGGCGGCGGGTTCCATTCAGTCTTTC
>CAYMFX010000225.1:0-3313 GCA_964389845.1 uncultured Ruminiclostridium sp. | reverse complement strand
GATAAGCGCAGCAGCCGGTAACACGGCGGGGGAGAATCTTTGAACGCTCCGTCATGCACTTTTTAAGCTTAGCCACATCCTTGTAATCAATAAACTCAGCTCTGTCAACACAGAACTGGCAAACCTTTTTTCTTGCACGCTTAACGGGGCGTACGCTCTTATCGTTGTTTACTTCATGCTTTTCAGCCATTGTTATTTCCTCCTTTTAAAATTTCCGATTCAAAGAATCAGAAGGGATAATCGTCGTCAGAACTTGTTTCCACGAAATCCTCAGCGCTTCCCGATGAAACTGCGGGAGCTGAGCCGCTGCCTGCGGCAGGCGGTGCGGACGGCGGGGGCGGCGGTGCATAGCTTCCGTAAGAAGTAGCTTTAGGCTCGCCTGTGAAATGAGCGTTGCTCACTACAAGCTCAACAATATTCTGATTGTTGCCGTTTTTGTCGACGTACTGCCTTGTCTGAAGCTCGCCCTCTACTAAAATCATTCTTCCCTTGGAAAAATACTTCGAAATAAATTCAGCAGTGCTTCTCCACGCAACGATGTTAAAGAAGTCAGATTTTCTTTCCTCGCCCTTAGCCTGATATGAACGGTCAACGGCAAGTCGGAAGGATAAAACGCTTATACCGCTTTGAATGGTCTTTAATTCAAGGTCGTTACAAATACGCCCCATCAATACTGCCTTATTATACATTTCGTCATTCCTCCGCTCGTCTTACTTTGCAATTACTACCATTGAACGGAGAACGCCGTCGGTGATTCCCACAATACGTTCAAACTCTGCGGGAAAATCGGTCTTACTGGTAAATGTATAAACCACATAATAACCGTCGCTCTCGTAGTTGATTTCATAAGCAAGCTTTCTCTTGCCCCATTCGTCAACATTTGCAAGCTCACCGTTTGCCTTTATAAGGTCGGTAAACTTAGCTACAAGATTCTGAACCTGTTCCTCTCCGTTTTTAAGGGAGAAAACAACCATTGCCTCGTACTTTTCGCCGAGCTTTGCCATAGTATAAATACCTCCTTTTAGACTTATGACCCACATTTTTTATGTGAGTAAGGATATTGTTGAGCAATCTGTCTGCTCAATCTTTGTTATTATACCAAAAGCTGAATTAATTGTCAAGTTTTTCTGCAAGATTTTTTAAATTTTCAATTTTCCGGATGATTCCGGTTTATAAAGTCTATTTTTACCTCTCCAATTCCGGTGCTTACTTTAAAATTATACTTCCCTCCCGTAGTCTGAATAGGACCGTTGCCGTTAATTTTAACCTGTCCTACACCGTTATCCGTCTTAATATTATAATCGCCCGAATTTCCGTAAATCGTCATTTTGAGTTCGCCTACGCCGTTATCAATATCTGCGTCGCCGTTTATTTCTCCCGAATAGCTGAAGGCGCCAACTCCGCTGTCAAGCTGTAAGCCTGTACAGGAAGCGTTATTGACATTAACCTCGCCGATTCCCGAATTCACATTCAACTCTCCGCATTCGATACCGTCAAGCTTGACCGCTCCTGCTCCCGTTTCAATTATAAGCTTTTCCGAAGCGATAATATTGTTCATTTCAAGCTCGCCCGCACCGTTATTCATGTCAATAACATCGGATTTAAGATTATCTATTTCAACTCTTCCCGCCCCGTTATCTATATCCGAGCTTTCAAAGCTTGTTCCTTCGGGCAGAGTGATATAAATATGTGCGTCGGACTTCCATGTAAAGAAGCTGAACCCGCCCTTATATTTGATGTTCAGTGTGTCTCCGCTTGTCTCGCAGGAAAAGCGTTTTTCTATAATGTTCCTCGTACTTATCTCAACATCTTGTACATCGCCGGTTTTTAAAATAACCTCTCCGTATTCTACATCAAGCTTAAGCTTCTTAATATCGCCGTTAAGCATAATCTTATCCTCCCATTTGTGTAGTGTTTCATCACCGTTTGCATAATGCACTCCGTCAAAATCTATCATAATGTCTCCGAAGCTTCTCAGCATTCCAAAGCCGCCCATACAGCAGGCTATTATGATAAGCAGTATGCCGAATCCTATGATACAGCCGCCTATAATAAACTTTTTTGTTCCGCTTTTCATTGCCGTACCGTCCCCTTTCTACCGGTTATTTTGTTAAACAGCGAACCTATGCCTTTGACGCAAAGCTTTGTAAGCTTTACAACACCCTGACACATCGGCACGATTGCAACCGGAAACAATCCGATGAAAACAAAGGATAAGCCCAAAAGCATAAGCCCTATAGCCGGCTCGCTGAACAGTGCGGTGGCTCCTGCGGCGAAGAAGCCTATTGCACAGCCGCCGAACGCTGCGATTATTCCGATAACCGCCGCAAACAATCCTACAATAACGCCGATCAATGCCGACAACACTCCCGCCCAAATCGGCGATGATAAAACAATCAGCACAATAAAAAGTGCAATCTGTCCGTTGGTCCATTTTGCCTGCTGAGGATTCGCTCCCGTATAGCTTCCGTTAGCGCTGTATCCCGGATTAGAGTCAAAGCCGGAAGCGGCATTGGCTGACGTGTCGGGATTCTCCGAAGAAGCGAATGGGTTGTCTCTGTTGTTTTCGTCAATAATTGATTTTGCCAGCTCCTCGGGAGAACCGAGACTTGCAATTACCGACTGTTCATTTTCCGCGCCTGCCTCGCTGAAAAACTCCTCATAGTAATTCATTGCGGCGTCACGTTCCTCCTGCGGAAGCGGAGAAAGCGCATTTCTTAGACGGGATAAAAAATCATATTTGTTCATTTGTCATAATCTCCTCTTCTTGAGCGAATAGTATTCCCTCTATTTTTCTTTTGTGCAGCTTCCACTCTTCACGGTAAAGCGCTAACGCCGCCCTTCCCTTATCGGTGATACGGTAATAACGTCGGTTGCGTCCTTGAAACTCTCTGTCGTAGGTCTCTAAGTTTTCTTCCTTCTGAAGCCGCCGCAGCACAGGATACAAGGTTGATTCGGATATTTCAACGGCGGCTCGTATGTCCTGAGTTATTTTGTAGCCGTAGGTATCTTCCCTTGCCACAACGGCAAGCACCAGTGTATCAAGCAATGCAGCATTGACGGGAAAAGCCATTATATTTCCTCCTCTCTTTCATTTCAGCAATATTATACATCATATAATATTGCTTGTCAATAGCATATTGGAAATTTTATAATATTTTTTTAAAATAATTTTGGTCTGTAAAGAAATGGTATGAGGATAGACCTCCTCGGAAACTGGAGAAGTGCCGTATGACGCAGCAATTTTGCTGTCAGGCGAAGTCCGGTTTCCGCAGGAATACTGTATGTATTTCAAGGAAACCGGACGAAGCAT
>CAYMFX010000224.1:0-3335 GCA_964389845.1 uncultured Ruminiclostridium sp. | reverse complement strand
TTATACAGCTCCAGTTCATCTTTGGTGTATTCGGACGGGTCTTTCACGGGCATTGTCGAAAAATCATTCCCGTGGAAGAATTCTCGGAGACGCTCTAAGGTTATAGACTCCTCGCTGTTAATTAAATCCTTCATTTTTTTCCTTTCTTTTTCGGCATTATGCTTCATAACGCTGTGAGGGAATAAAATAAAACCGCCGAAAAGGGCTTAACCATCGCACTTTCTGTGATTTGTTAATCACAATCCGAGCGAAATGCTCACTTTTTAATCACTTTCCGGAACCTCGGCGGGCTTTGCCCGTCGGCGTTTGCGGGTTTATGCCGCCCTCGGCGGCATAAACCCTTTTTCCTGCTTCATAATCATACAATCCTGTTTTCCTCAACATTTATTCGATTTTGGATTACTAACACAAATCAGGTATTAATAAAAACTTAAATGAGAATAAAATATACAAATTAGACCTTTATGTATGGAACTATCACATCGTAGAACTTTTTTGTCCACTCTGCATGAAAATTTGCCATTTGCAGCCAGTCAGTCTCATTTTCAAGGCTGACATTGCTCAGTTGGATATAGATTTTTGATGATTTGATGTCATCTCCTCGGTTCCATTGAAGTGTTAAGCCCAGCTTCGATTCTATCTCAGCTTTATGCATGTACAGGCTATCAAATGCATCTTTATTTTCCTGCTTGTTTCCTCTGCTAAAAACGACCTCTGCCCGCGCAGTATCGTAGTTCGCAACACAGCATAAATAAAAGCCTCCAATACCAAAGAAGCCATTGATCCAGTTGTCTTTGGATGGACTTATATTGGAGAAAGAGCCACCTTCGCCATGAGCCTTCTGAATAATTGGCAGTGCATATGTCCAGTATTTTCTCCGCAATTCATGCCTGCTGCCTGGCTCATCAGTATTCACCTCATTTTCATCTCGAAGGTAAAATACCAGATCTGCCGGATCTTCGTCATATAGTTTGAACAATCGGTTCAAGACGGAAAGTTTGCTCTGCGTGTTGGTGTTTGTCAAAACGAATATTCCATCGCCTATCTCCAAAGATTTTGCAAAAGCATTCGGATCGGTATTAAAGTGGAATGCAACATTCTCTTCCTCCGACATAGCCAGCTTCGTTATAATCGACTTATCCTCCGCATACAAAATCTGAATAACCTTCCGGAACATCTCAACCCAACTTGTTACCGGCTGTTCGGTGTTCTTGAATGTAAATTTGACGATCAGCCGACCGGTCAGCTCGCTTTCATCTTCAAGGGTAAAAGTATCAAGCTGCTTTTCTTTAGGCTTATATTGTGTAGTGGGGGTTGCCCATATCGTCAAAGCCTTATCCGTGAGGTACCGGCTGCGATCCTCCAGTTCCGCCAACGTCCATCTATCTTTCTTTGAAATCCAAGTATTCATACGAATTCCGCTGTCATCGAAACCGTTCTGCATGGTTCTCTTTTCGGTAAACGAGCTGTTGCTGTACTTTGAGTTATAGGCGGTCAGCGTCAGATTTGCTATCCTATGCAGCCACTGCTCGTGAATCTGCTCATAGTCATCGCCCAACTCTTTTTGCCATATCGGCGTGAGATGCTGCGGCATAATATGCTCAATCGAATATCTGCCATCGTCGCAGTGACGATATACATCTTTATCTTCCGAAGTGCCAAAGTTCTCTATCCGCTCAAGAATATAGATCTTGTTCTTGCTGTTCATCAGATAAACAGGTCTATCCGCAAATGCCTGTGCGAACTCTTCGTCGTCGGGGAAACGGGCACGTTCTTTCTTTGACAGCAGCGTGTACTTGAATTTCTCGACATAATTGTCATCCGTGCCGTCGTACCGAACGATTTCATGATGAAGCATGAGGAAGATTTTATTCAAAGCATTTGTAGGAAGATCGCACATCGTCCTGCGGAACAAGTAGTTTTCTGTAGTTAGAAAAATCTCCGTGACTTGTGCCAGCGTAAGTTTATTTTCATTGTACAAGCGCAGAACTTCAAGGAAATATGGTCTTGTAACCGTCGTTTCCAATCGGTTCAATCGAGCAATGCACGCATCCAGCACAGTATTCCCTGTTTTGCCGTCGAGGAGAATCCGATAGCGCTTTGCATATGCCAACATTTCAGCAAGCAGCGGTTCTGTTTCGATTTTTCCGAGCTCCACAAAATCCTTAAAATTGATATAGACTTTCTGTTGTTTCGAGATCGACTGTTGTTTCACACTCAGGTAGTCCCGAATGAAAGCGCTTACATCATACTTCGTGCAGACCTCAATTTTGTTCCAGTATTTCTCATAATATTCTTCCTGCTCCTTTGACGGTAGTCCCATCAGAATAAAATTTCTGATTTTATCACCCTCGCTTAGGTCGAGACCTGTCGAGTTAAGGCTTTCAAAAATCAACTGCGGATTATCCTCTATGTCCAGCCGTATATTGATAATCTCCAGGCAGCAGATTGCATCATAAAGCTGATCAATGGCAATCTCTTGTTTTTGAATCCGATCATAAAAATAGTCGTAGTTCACGGTCAGGTTGGACTCGCGAATATGCTCGGCAGGATCGGAAAACAGCTTTCCAAAAGCCATCCGGTCATTCTTGACGGGCTTCAGCTTGATCCGCGTATCCTCCGGTTTCCATTTATCAACGAGGTATTCTTCGAAAATCCGCTGCTTCAGATTAGCAGTCTCCGGCACAACAACCCCTTTATCAATCAAGTTGTACATAGCAAGAAACAACAGTGACACCGTGGTCAAGCGCTGCTGTCCATCGATGATCAAGAAGTCCTCGTTATGACCATCCGGATTATACACGGAAACAAGACTTCCGAAGAAGTGGCTCTTCCGATGTCCCTTGATAATTTTTACGAGGTCATCATAAAGTTGCTTACAATTCTCGGTTTTCCAGTCATAATTTCTCTGGTAAACCGGAATAACAAAGCGTTTATCCGCACCCTCCATATATTTAACGAATTTGCATTCCGAACCCTTCATTTACCGTCACTCCTCCTCTTACCCAACGTTTTCAGAAATAAATATTACTTGCTTTTTAAAGAATTCTGTAAACCCTTAAAGCTGTCAAGCGCACCTTGCAAATTATCAATAATATCCTCTGCAAGCTCATCGGGTGAAGGCAAGTTGTCCAAATCAGCCAGAGATTTATCCTTGATCCAGAAAAAATCAAGGCTAGTTTTGTCACACGCGAGAATTTCCTTTACGCTGAATTTGCGCCAACGCCCGTCGGGATTTTCCTCAGACCACGTTTCTTTGCGCTGATGTCGATTTTGCGGATTAAAGCACTTTATGAAATCTTCCAAATCACTATAAGACATCGGGTGTTGCTTTA
>CAYMFX010000223.1:0-3353 GCA_964389845.1 uncultured Ruminiclostridium sp. | reverse complement strand
GGGATTTTAATTTTTCAAGTTTTTCTGCACACTCGGTCTTTGTTTTTGCGGTGACATTCTTGGTTATGGGTAAGCCCTTGTCATCGTAACCTACGACTACGCGACCTTCCCAACGCCCGTCTTTTCTCAATCTCAAAGTGCCTTCGCCTTGTTTTCTGCGTTTAGCCAAGTTTCATTCCCCCTATTATGCCGCCCATGAAGTTGCCAACGATTTTCGCCGCGTTTTTCTGCATATCCGTCGTGACATGAGTGTAAGTATCAAGTGTGAAGCTGGCGTTAGTATGTCCGTGGACGTTATCGAATATTGATTTTTTAGGGGAATTGTGGTATTATTACGGTAATACCACAATTCGTTTATAAGGAGCGTTTTATGTTTGAAATTAAGGACAAATTTTATCTTGACGGCAAGCCGTTTCAGATCATTTCGGGGTCGATACACTACTTTCGAACCGTTCCCGAGTATTGGCGCGACAGGCTGGAAAAGCTTGTCAATATGGGCTGCAATACCGTTGAGACGTATATCCCGTGGAATTTTCACGAGCCGAAGCGCGGGGAATTTCTTTGGGAGGGTATGCGCGATATTCGTCGATTTATCGAGACTGCGCATGAGCTTGGGCTGTATATGATAATCCGTCCGTCGCCGTATATCTGCGCGGAATGGGAATTCGGCGGGCTGCCCGCGTGGCTGCTCGCGGACAGGAATATGCGGCTGCGCTGCTCGTACAAGCCGTATCTTGACGCGGTCTGCGAGTATTACCGCGAGCTTATGCCGCGGCTTGCGCCGTATCAGATAGATCGCGGCGGGAACATCATTTTAATGCAGATCGAGAATGAATACGGGTACTACGGGAACGATACGTCTTATCCGGAGTTTCTGCGCGACACCATGCGTTCTCTCGGGATAACCGTGCCGTTCGTTACGTCGGACGGTCCTTGGAGCGATGTGATCTTCAAATCGGGAATGGTCGGGGGCGCGCTGCCTACGGGAAACTTCGGGTCGTCCGCGGAATGGCAGTTCGGGCAGATGAGGGAATTCATAGGCGAAGACAAGCCGCTTATGTGCATGGAGTTCTGGAACGGATGGTTTGACGCATGGGGCGAGGAGCATCACACGACTGCTCCCGAAAAGGCTGCCGAGGAACTTGACGAGCTTTTAAAGCGCGGGAGCGTCAACTTTTATATGTTCGAGGGCGGCACGAACTTCGGGTTTATGAACGGGCGAAACTGCGGAAGCAAGACCGCCGACGTTACCTCCTACGACTACGACGCGCCGCTCACCGAGGACGGGAGAATTACCGAAAAGTACGAGCGTTTCAAGGAAGTTATATCGAAGTACCGCGGCTTTGAGCCGATATCTCTTACGATGGAAATTCGGCACAAGGGGTACGGGGAGATCGCCTGCTCGGGGAGCGTTGATCTGTTCTCGGTCATTGAAAAAATTTCTGAACCCGTGAAGTCCGCTTATCCGCTTTCAATGGAGGAGATCGGGCAGAATTACGGGTATATTCTGTATCGGCTTCGCGTTGGCGAAAACGAGAAAATAACGGGAATGTGGCTTGAAAACGCCGCTGACAGGGTGATGTGCTTTTGTGACGGGGAACGGCTTTTCGACGTTGAGGGCGACGAACTTCACCAAAAATACGAGCCGGAAAATGCAGTCTCTGGCGGAGTGATAGATCTGCTTTGCGAGAATATCGGGCGCGAGAATTTCGGCACGAATCTTGAAGATCAGCGCAAGGGGATCCTCGGCGGAGTGAAGATCAACGACCGCCGCTGCTTCGGCCATGAGATTTTTCCCCTGCCACTGGACGGGGAGCAGATTTCAAAGCTCGATTTCGGCGGAGAACGACGTGAGGGTGCTCCCGCGTTTTACAGATTTGATTTTAACGTTGACGAGGCGAGCGACACGTTCCTTGACACGGAGGGCTTCGGGCGCGGGTGCGCGTTTGTGAACGGGTTCAATCTCGGGCGATTTTGGAATATAGGTCCGCAGAAGCGGCTGTATATCCCCGCGCCGCTGCTCAAAAAGGGCGCGAACACTATTGTCCTGTTCGAGAACACGGGAAAGGCGGCGGAGAAAATATCGCTTTCGGACAAGTCTTTGCTTGTATAAAAAGCGCTTGCAATATTCGTATAGAAACTACCGTGGCGTTCTATATTAGTTTCATTTATTCTTTGTTTACTGCGGCTCAAATTTTGACTTGATTTCCAGTTCTATTTATGATATAATAAATATAAATCATTGTATCTTGACCACATATCTTGTTACCCGCCTTTCAATCGGTTGACCACATATCTGACCATAGACAGGATTGGAGTACACGGAAACAACGGATACAAGACCGCTAAAGAGGATTTGACGTGTAGCGAAAACGGCTATAAAAAGCCATTTGTGGCGGAGAGGACAATTTCAGCTCTCTTCGGGACGCAGAGGTCGCGTGTTCAAATCACGTCGTCTCGACCACAAACCGCATTACAAAGCCTTTTTAGGGTTATGTGATGCGGTTTTGCTTTTAAGGTAGTAACGATTTGTTACACCCCCTCGAGTACCGTTTCGGTAGGCGAAAAGCGTCATGTAAGAATTTTTCCTTGCACTGCTGTTATTATGTGGAGTAAAATTTTGTTACTCCATCGGGTGATAATTCAAAACTACTAAAACGGTAGTTTTGAAGGACGCCCTGTTTTGGGGTGTCCCACCCGCCCTAAAACAGGACGGGTGTATGCGTCAATGTATTCTTTATTTTATGGTATTCAGTTTTGGGGCAACCCGCCCGCTCCAACATAATCTGCAATCGCTTGCGAACTGCGGAAGGATGTCTTGTTTTTGAGCTGTCGATTGGCGAGGGAAAAATCCACTCGGAATCCACAGTTTTCTTATATTCCGACAAGATTTGAAGAAGTGATGACGGTAGTATTATCGTCCGTATCGATGCTTTGGTTTTTGGTTCGGATATTATCTGCTCCCCATTGAACACATTGACTTGCCGTTCTATCCGAAGTTCTCCAGAAATCTTCTCTACGTCTCCCTCATTAACCCAACCATATACAGTAGAAGTGCCTCCATTTTCTTTTATGACGTGATAAGGATGCTTTGCGCCCTTAGCGATGTTTGTGATTTTAGCCTTTCCGGGCTTACACGAACTTCCTGTAGCCGCTGTGCTGGAGGCATAGTGAATATTTCCTGTGAAGTTTACAATATCTCCTATAGAGTAATTGTTAGAAGCTGGAGTTCCAGTAGTAGGAGTCGATGTGCTTGGTTTACCTGCAGTTGTATATCCTTATATTCCTTTTTCAGAGGCGCTCCAAAGCACCCCATTACATAAAGTGTTTTATACTTTGTAGCGATTTCCTTA
>CAYMFX010000222.1:2848-3381 GCA_964389845.1 uncultured Ruminiclostridium sp. | reverse complement strand
TAGTATTACCAGAAGAGCTTGGATTTTGTCTTGTTTTAATTAAAGATTAGTATAAAAAGGAGCAAAAATGTTTTTTTCTGTATACACGCAAGGCTGTAAGGTTAATCAATACGACAGCGGTATTATTTCCGCAGATATGGAGGCTGAGGGCTTCACGTTGGCGGAAGAAGGAGAGAGTCCCGATATTGTTATCATCAATTCCTGTACCGTGACACAGAACGGAGATAAAAAATCCTTAAGGCTTTTAGGAAAATTAAAAAAAGCATATCCCAAAGCCGTTACGGTTCTTACAGGCTGTTACCCTCAGGCATTTCCGGAAGAAGCGAGAGGAAGAGCGGATATTGTTACGGGCAACAGCGGCAAAAATGACATTCCCATGCTTATAAAAAATTTCCTTGACGGCGGCATCGGCAAAAGCGTGATAAAGGAAAATGAATTGTTGTTCAATGAGCCGAATCGGTTCTTTCACAGCGATAAAACAAGAGCCTTTATAAAAATAGAGGACGGCTGCAACAGATTTTGTTCTTACTGCA
>CAYMFX010000222.1:0-2838 GCA_964389845.1 uncultured Ruminiclostridium sp. | reverse complement strand
GCATTATTCCTATGGCAAGGGGAAGAGTGCGCTCCAGAGGCTTGGAGGATATTGCCAAAGAAGTGGAGTTTCATGCTTTGGACGGACACAAGGAGGTTGTTCTTACCGGAATAAATTTGTCCTGTTACGGCTCGGATATTGGGCTGACGCTCTTTGAAGCCGTGGAGACGGCTGCAAAAAATCCGCTGATTGAAAGGGTGAGGCTTTCTTCGCTTGAACCCGAGCTGCTGACTAAGGACGTTATTGAAAAAATGTCGGGAGTTAATAAACTCTGTCCTCACTTTCATTTGTCTCTTCAAAGCGGCTGTAATGACACTCTCCGACGAATGAACAGGCGGTATACGGCGGAGGAGTACGAGGAAATTGTCATTAATCTCCGCAAGGCGTTTCCCAATTGCTCCATTACTACTGATATTATGGTGGGATTTGCGGGAGAGACGGACAGGGAATTTGAGGAATCGCTGAAATTTGCGAAGAAAATAGGCTTTGCTAAAATTCATGTGTTCACTTATTCTATTCGTCCCGGCACTGCGGCGGCAAAAATGGATTGTCAGCTTGATGAAAGAATCAAAGAGGAAAGATATAAGACAATGTCCCTGTTGGCTCAGAAGTCACAGGAAAGGTTTTTTAACGAAAACCTGAACACGGTTCACAAAATGCTTGTAGAAAGACAGACAGATCCCGCTTATATCAACGGTTATACCGAAAATTACATTCCCCTTCATATAATCGGAGGAAAGGCTGAGCGGCACGACATTGTAACCGTTAAGATAACAAAGGTTCAAAACGGTTATTGCGAGGGCGTTTTGGTTTAAGAAAAATACTATCGGGTACTTGAAAAAAAGCATTAAAAGAAGTATAATAATAGAAGTTAATTTTTCCGTGAGTTAGAGAGTTGTAAAATTACACAACACCGTGCGAGGTTTAACCTCGCAGGACAATATGCTGTCATCTTTTGTAAAAGGTGGACGAAAACTTAATCGACGCTCTCAAGAAAGTGTATTGGGTCAAAAACAATCTCTTATCTCAGGAATAAAAAGAAAGGAACAAAAAAATGGCAGTCTATCGCATTTATGTGGAGAAAAAAGCAAGCTATGACGTGGAGGGCAAATCCGTTTTGGAGGATCTTCGCACTGCCCTTCGTATCGAAGGCGTTGAAAGCGTTCGTGTTATAAACAGGTACGACGCCGAAGAAATCACACGGGAAAACTTTGAGAGAGCTATCCCCACCGTTTTCAGTGAACCGCCTGTTGACGATACTTATGAGGAGCTGCCGAAAATTTCGGATAATCAGCGCATTTTTGCGGTTGAGTTTTTACCCGGGCAGTTTGACCAGCGTGCGGACAGCGCCGCACAGTGTATACAAATGCTGTGTCAAGGGGACAGACCTGTTGTCAAGTATGCTAAGATATATATTTTGGACGGGAAAATTTCCGACGAGGATTTCGGAAGGATTAAGCACTATCTTATCAATACCGTTGAAGCCCGTGAATGCGGCTTTGAAAAGTACGATACCCTTAAAATTAAGTATGATATTCCCACCGAGGTAGCCGTTTTAGAGGGATTCCTCGACCTTGACGAAAAAGGACTTGCCGACTTTGTTAAAAAGTATGGATTGGCTATGGACAACGACGATATTAAATTCTGCCGGGACTATTTCAAGAAGGAGAACCGCTGTCCTACCATTACGGAAATTCGCATGATAGATACATATTGGAGCGACCACTGCCGTCATACCACCTTTGGAACTATTATTGACAATGCGGATATTGCCGCACCCTACATTGCTGAAACATATAAGGAATATAAGCTTCACCGTGAGGAGTTAGGAAGAGGAAGCAAGCCTATCTGCCTTATGGATATTGCTACCTTGGCGGCTAAGAAGCTTAAGGCGGACGGACTGCTGCCGGATTTGGACGAAAGCGAGGAAATTAACGCCTGCTCGGTTAAAATTACCGTTGATGTGGACGGCGAGGATCAGCAGTGGCTCTTGATGTTCAAGAATGAAACCCATAACCACCCCACCGAAATTGAACCCTTTGGCGGCGCTGCAACCTGTCTCGGCGGCGCTATCCGAGACCCGCTTTCGGGACGCTCATTTGTTTATCAGGCTATGCGTGTTACGGGAGCTTCTGACCCGCTGCTCCCTGTGGCTGAGACTATTCCGGGAAAGCTTCCTCCGAGAAAGATAACCGCCACCGCCGCCGCAGGTTATTCCTCCTACGGCAATCAGATTGGTCTTGCTACAGGTCATGTCGCCGAAATTTATCACCCCGGGTATATGGCTAAGAGAATGGAAATCGGTGCGGTAATCGGCGCTGCTCCCATAGAGAATGTAAGACGTGAAAGACCCGCTCCCGGAGATATTATCGTACTGCTCGGCGGCAAGACCGGGCGTGACGGCTGCGGCGGCGCTACCGGTTCTTCTAAGTCTCACAGCGCCCAGAGCCTTGAGACCTGCGGCGCTGAGGTTCAGAAGGGCAACGCCCCCGAAGAACGCAAGCTGCAAAGGCTGTTCAGAGAGCCTGAGGCTACTACATTAATTAAGCGCTGCAACGACTTTGGCGCAGGCGGCGTTTCGGTAGCTATCGGCGAGCTTGCCGACGGTCTTGAGATAGACCTTAACGCTGTTCCCAAAAAGTACGACGGGTTGGACGGCACAGAACTTGCAATCTCCGAATCTCAGGAGAGAATGGCTGTCGTCGTGGAAAAAGAAAACGTAGATAAGTTTATTTCACTTGCCAATAAAGAAAATTTGGAGGCAACGCCTGTTGCTGTGGTTAAGGAAGAGCCGCGGTGAAAGATGATATGGAACGGAAAAACTATGTGTGATATTTC
>CAYMFX010000221.1:0-3394 GCA_964389845.1 uncultured Ruminiclostridium sp. | reverse complement strand
TAGTTTTATTGCAGTTTTATTTTCTCCATCAATATACTTGTCTTCTGCTATGATGTTAAGTAATGCAAAAATAATGAATGGTTTAGCACGATCAACGACATAGTTGCAAACAGCACTTTTTAATTTGCTGCTAATATTTTGTATTGTATGTTTTTCGTTTTCCTCTAATTCGTTTAATAGCTTGCTTCTTAAGTCTGTATTATCTGAAAATTTAAAATTATATTCGCATTTTAAAAGTTTTGCAACAATAGGTCCATTGCCAATAGACTCCTTTTTTGTGAAACGATCGCTGTTAGTACACAAATTGTCATCATCAATCACTTTAACCATTTTTGCAATAAATTCCTTTTGACAAATATCCTTTGTACTAAAAAGATTCAGTGTTTTAGCAAAAGTGCCAAAACAAAGGATTGAATTATCTTTCATATTTGTGTCCTTTCAATAAAAGTCGCTATTGAAAAAAATATCAACCAAAATCAACCGACAACGAGATGGAAATGTGCTATCATGTTGGCAAGATAAAAAACTATATACAAGGGGTTGATCAAATTGCGGAATTAAAATTTTGAGGCGCAGGCTGTCTTGCCTGCTGTCTCAAAGTCATTTTTTCTTACTTATCGAAAAGGAGTATTTTGCTCCACAACTTTTGGGCGCAAATCTGCGTATGTAAATTTAATTATTTTACTTCTTCTGCTTCTTCTACTTTTTTGATTCTGTGTCATCAAAAGCTTTATTTAAGCGTTTTCTCTAATTCGATTTGACAAGAAGAAGTAGTAGTAGAAGGAGAACAATATTCGGGAGGAATATTTATGCACGATTATGATTTTGCTGAGGAAATAGGTAATAAAATCACCAATCGTTTCCACCATTTTAATGTTGATTTTTCCATTAAGGATATTGTGCCAATTGGGGATGGCTACAAATTTCGAATTAAACTTTCGAAGAGCAGTCGCTTGAGCGACTTGCAAAAGTATGCGGACGATGTAAGGCGCGGTGTCAAATTGCGTTATTTTCGTATCATTGACGACAAAATAAATATTTGGTTGCTTGTGTCATATGCAGAAATAAGACTTAATGCAAATATATTTGAGGTTCTGAACGACGAAAAATTTAAGAAGTTTAGCAACAGTATGAAAATTACTCACCCCATCGGCATCGATGAAACGGGTAGCATTATCGTTAAGGATCTTACTCTTTATCCACACCTATTGATTGCGGGCACGACAGGTTCGGGTAAGAGTACGGCGGTAAAAGCACTAATCATTAGTCTCCTATATACATATACTCCCGATGATGTGAATATTATCGTTTCTGATCCTGTTGGAGATTTGCTGATATTTAATGGATTTCCTCACCTTTCTTGTCCTATAATTACCGATTTTGAAAAATTTTATATTGCACTTTTACAATTATATGAAGAAATGAAAAGACGCATTGATTTAAAGGAATCCGAAGAATTCGAATATCTTCCATATATTGTTTTCATCGCAGATGAATTTATTGCGATGATTACCGGTAATGAGCCCGAAAAAAAGAAAGCACGTGATATTTTTCAACAAATTCTCAGAATGGGCAGACATGCCAAAATACACTTTGTTGCTGTTGCATTCAATCCTACCGCAAAAAACTTAAATCTCGATGCTGCTGATTTTCCCTCTCGAATGGCATTCAAAGTAGCCAAAACAAGTAATTCTATGGCAGTTATCGGCTGTGGAGGAGCGGAAAACTGTCCGGTAATGGCGATTTGTTATTCCAATCATCACAAAATTGCGAACTGCAACGTCTTCAAGGATTTAACCTCCCTTTGAAGGATGAATTGAATCCAATTATAAACGAAATGAAAGATTATTGGAAAGACAATCGTTATATTTACCAATATCATTTCTATATTAGCTGGAAGTATCGTGAGGCTCTGCCAAATATTTCGGTTGGAAACACAAAATCTGAAATCAAAAATAAACAACTCGCCACCGTAGTTGCATGGGTATTAGGTCATTCCACTATCTCGTCTAACGAACTAATGCAGACATTTAAGCTTGGATGGAATAATGTCAAAAAAATTATGTTGCAACTTGAAAATTTTGGAGTTGTGTCCCCTTTGGAATCAAAACTTCCGCGCAAAATTCTGCCAAAATCTGCCGAAGATTTACCCGATGAGCTTATCAACATATTAAAAGCCAATGGATATTCTAATGATGACATTTCTGATTTGTTTCACAGCAGGGAATAACGGAACTTACGAACATTATATCGTGGTTTTCACATTTTGTCAATACACTGTTCTTGAAATGAAAAAATAAAAAGGAGGTTGTTGTAATGACACCGCAAATCAAACAAGAGGTAATCAAAATGCTGATTGCTATTCTCGAAAACGCAATTGATATTGAGGAAAGCAAGCCTCAAAAATCTAATGAGCAAGTTCCTGTGGAAATGCTGACGATCAAGGAATGCACACAGGTCATCAGCGGCTTATCAGAACACGCCGTTCGCAAGCTTGTCGCACAGGAAAAGGTGCCATATATTCGCATTGGAGAAGGTAAACGAGGGAAAGTTCTAATTCCTAAGGCAGCTCTTATGGAATACCTCAAAATCACTGCGTAGTCAACAGCTTATCACTATCACTTTGAAGCTTCGAGACAGCCCTTTCGCTGTTTCGAGCTTCAAACCTTTTAGTAATGTTAGCTAAAAATATATAAATTATTTGACATATCTCAAGCCTTCTTGACACCAAGCCAAGAAGTTGGTATAATATCAAATGTACAGAGGTGTGTCATAAATCTTACACTATCAAAGGAGATAATATTTATGGCAACCATAAGAAAAAGAGGAGACTCTTACCAAATACGAGTTTCCGTAGGCTACGACACCAAAGGCAACCACAAAGAACAGTCCATGACATGGAAACCGCCCGAAGGAATGACCGAACGCCAGATCCAAAAGGAACTGAACCGACAAGCGGTAATGTTCGAGGAATCGGTAAACCGAGGCTTCAAAAGCTCAGCGATAAAATTCGAGGAGTTATCCGAGGAGTGGTTCGAGGAATACGCAAAACTAAACTTGCGAAGCACAAGCTATGAACGCTTGAAGCAGCTCAAGCACAGGATTTATCCTGCAATCGGACACCTGCGAATTGACAAGATAACCCCGAGACAGCTCCAAGCATTTGTCAATTCTCTTGCCAAAGAGGGAGCAAACGAAAAAACAGGTAAACCCCTTGCCCCCAAAACGATCCGTCACAACCTCAGCCTAATATCGGACGTATTTACATACGCTGTAAAAATGGGGCTTGTTTCCGACAATCCTTGCTCCAAGGTCACAATACCAAAGGGTGAGGTCAAGGAAAAGCAGATCTATTCTCAAGAGGAAATGGAAGTTTTGCTCACAAAGCTGATGG
>CAYMFX010000220.1:0-3402 GCA_964389845.1 uncultured Ruminiclostridium sp. | reverse complement strand
TTACTATTATAGCATAGTTTAGATGATTTGTCTACTTTTAATTAAAATTTAGTATAAATTCTACCCCGTGCGGAGCGAACTATGTCAAGATATTTCGCCCTCTTCGGAGGGCGACCAAAGAGCTTTGCCCTTTGGAAACGCAAGGATGCAGTTCGTGTTTGCCCAAAGCAGCGGCAAGGATGCCGCTGCTTTGGGCAAACACATTAACCCCTACCACCTTTTGAAAAAGGTGGACGAAAACTTAATAAGGCTTTTCAAAGGAAGCCGAACCGATTTCGGGAAGCCAGACTCTCATTTGGTTTACCCCCCTGTTGCCCCAAGTATAATAAGGGACAGCAGCGGCTGAAGCCTTTTTTTCCTTCGGCTTATCGAGCGTGTAAAGCCCCTCGGTTTCCATGGTGCGGACTGCCGAGACCTTAATGGGAACAACCCCGTTCAAAAGCTTATCGTCAAACTCCCCGACCTCAGCGTCAACAGCAGTATTAAGCTTCAAAGACAGCACGTCTCCCTCATTGTCAACTCCCTCGAAGCAATAAACCAAAGGACCCCTGCACACTGCGGCGCTTCCCGTAAGTTTAGGAATCTTAGCCGAGGGATAAACAAAATAAGGTCTGTCGTCAAGAGTTATTTTTATCTCGTCCCCGCCGATAACGTCAAAATAAAGGTAGCCGTTTTCGGGAGCGCAGTCAGCCGCCTTTCCGTTTACGGTCACGCCGAGCCTTCTGCTCCAGCCGGGCATTCTTACCGCTAACCTTCCTCCCTTAATTATTTTATATACAATGTCAAAACCGTACGGGTAGGCGGTTTCGCATACGATCTCCATGCCGTTTTTAAACTTCACGCTGCCCGAAGCAAACATATGGCAATAACCGGTATCGTTGTTTTCTCCGTAAGCGTATTTCCCGAAGGAGGACACAAGCCTTGCCACATTGGGAGGACAGCAGGCGCAGGTGTACCACTTGGGACGGGAGGTAAGGTCATGACGGTGGGTAGGCGCTTCTCCCGAAATTCCCGGCACTACCTCCAAGGGATTAACGTAAAAGAACCGCTTTCCGTCAAGCTGCATTCCCGCCAGTACGCCGTTATAAAAGGCTCTTTCCATAACGTCGCCGTACTTCCCGTCTATCTCATTTTTGAGCATTGCCGAAGCGAAGAACATTAAGCCTATTGCGGCGCAGGTCTCGGCATATGCGGTATCGGAGGGAAGGTCATAGTTTGCGCTGAACGCCTCGCCTAAAACGGTTGAGCCTATGCCGCCGGTAATATACATCTGCCTTTGGGTAATGCTGTCCCAGAGTCTGCCGCAAGCCTTAAAAAGCTCCTTATCCTTTGTCTCCGCCGCCAGCTCCGCCATTCCCGTATACAAGTAAACCGCTCGAACGGCGTGTCCCGTCGCTTCCGACTGTTCTCTGACAGGCTTTCCGCACTGCATATAATCAACGTCGGAAGGATTGTTCCCCCAGACTGTCCAGCTGCGCTTTGCCGCTTCCTTTTCAAAGAAATGAGGATCCCGTCCGCGCTCGTTAATGAAATATTCCGCTAATTCCAAGCACTTTTTCTCTCCGCTTGTCCGATACATTTTCATTAATGCAAGCTCAATCTCGGGGTGTCCCGGAACGCCGCCGCACTTTTCGGTGATAAATCTTTTGTAAATGCAGTCTGCATTTTTAAGCATTATCTTTAACAGCTTATCCTTTTTTGTGGTTTCAAAATATGCGCAGGCTGCCTCCATCATATGCCCTGAACAGTACAGCTCATGTCCCTCGTTCAGGTTCTGCCACCGCCGCTCTCTTTCGGAAACGGTGAAGCGTGTATTAAGGTAGCCGTCGCTGTCCTGAGCCTCTCCGATAATATCAATAAGCTCATCGGCGGCGGCTTCAAGCTCGCTGTCCGGATATAGCGCCAACGAATACGCCACAGCTTCAAGCCATTTTGCCGCGTCGCTGTCCTGGAATACCATGCCGTAAAATCCGTCTCCAACGTCCTCGCCCTTAAGCGCTTTTCCCGCATTGATAAAGTTTTTTATAACGTGAGATTTTTCCGCCCCTTCGGAATTATCGGCATTGTCGGACAACACCTGATACTGATAAGGTATTACCACCTTCTTTATAAGCTGCTGATACCTGCCTATAAAGCCTTCCGAACGATAGGCGGTCTGAGAAATATTAGTCTGCTTCATTAGCGTCTCCTTTATGCTTTAGTGTTAAGATTTACAATCGGAGGAGTGTAGCCCGAAGAGATTGAAACAGACTGCACCTTTTGCGGTGGGCGTTTAATTATAAGCTCGTTAAAGTCGTATATCCTTGCCTTTTTCGCCTTGCGCCCCAACTTCTCCCTCATCGCCGCTTTTTTTCTGCCCTCTAACCGAAGCAGCTCTTCTTTTCTCCTGCTTCTCAGCTCCTCTAATCTTTGCTGTTCCTTTTGTTTTTTTCGCTTCTTTTTATTGATGTTTCTTCTAAGCTCGTTCATTTGCTCCAAAACGCCTTTTTTAGCCTTGCTCTCGGTTTTTACCACCGACCAGCTGCTTATCCCCCCGTCCTTGTCAATGTGCCAGCCCCGTGAAACTATTTTCTTCCCCATGCGCTTTGCCTGACGTTCAAATTGCTTGTCAAGCCGGCTCATATTTTCAATCTCATCTGCGTAATGCTTTATCAGCTCAGGCTTATCCGCAATAGCTGCAACGAATCTTGAATCAATGGTAATGACGGATTTCTTTCCTGTTTTTATAGCATAGGAAAAGCTGTCTCCGCCCTTGCAGCTGCAAACGGTATAGCCTCCCGCCTTTTCGGTAAGCCGCCTTAAAACGGACATTTCGGGAGGAAGCTCGTCAACTGATTTATTTTTGTTTTCATCAGCAAGTATATAGGTAACTCTTCCCGCACGACAGGTTCGCAATGCAGGCTGTTCATTGCTTATGAAGCTGTCCCTGTTCTTGGGCTGCTGCCGGTTGTCTGTAATGCGATTTCTGCTTTCGGGCTGCCGATTGGCGTTTACAAAGCTGTCTATGTTTTCGGGTCGCCTTTTGGCGTTTATAAACCGTTCTCCGTTTTCAGACTGCTGCTCTTTTATTTTATCATAATTTTGGGCAGTGGGTTGCGGCGAACGTTTTGTTTGAGCGTGGTAAAGATTATGCTGAGATATTTTATTTATCATTTCTGTTCCCTCCCCAAAGACTGTTAAAAAATAATTATCCAAGTATTATATCGGATTTTTATTGCAATTCTTTAGGGAGATTTTAAATGTCAAGATATAACCCGTCAGAATCAGCAATAATGATTCTTGACGGGCTTGTATGATTTCAAAACGCCCGAAGCGGCGACTTCGCCCGCTTCTTTGAGTTGTGATTTTTCACTTCGTGGGACTTCGTCCCACACCCTACTTCCTTTTGTGACAAAAGGAAGC
>CAYMFX010000219.1:0-3498 GCA_964389845.1 uncultured Ruminiclostridium sp. | reverse complement strand
TTTTGCGATTACAATGGGGTTTCGTGCCTCTTGCATTTATTGTAAAACTTTTCATAATGTTTTAGAGGGATTAAAAGCTTTTGACATTCTTAATAAAATATGCTATAATTTATTCTAACAAAAAATTTCTTCATATATGTTGAATCGGTTCAAGGAAGAAATCATAAGTTTTCGGGAGAGATCTGCTATGCGTATAATTATGCTTATTGAAAATACCGCCGTTTCGCAAAAGCTTTTGGTTGAGCACGGTATGTCTCTTTTTATCGACAACGGCGGAGTATTTACTCTTTTTGGCGCAGGAGGCAGCTCCAAGCTTATTAACAACGCAAAAAGAATGCAGCTTCCCATAAGTGAAATAGACACCTTGGTAATTCCGCACAATCATTTTTCATATACTGGCGGAGTCGATAACCTGATACAAATTAATCACGGCATCAGAATATTTGCATTAAAGGCGGCCGACTGCACTCCTTTGAGGAAAAAGGGGCTTTTTTATTCGCCTATGGGCAATTTGTCCGAAAAGATAAAGAAGCACAGGGATAATTTTATTTTGTTCAACAGCTTTCAGAAAATTTCCGAGGGATTTTTCCTTATGAAGGACGAAATAGGCGATAAAAGCTTTTACGTTGCGGATAAGGGCGGAAGGCTCAGACGGGGCGAGGAATATATCCCCGATGAGCTTCAGCACGAATGCTTCGGGGTGGTATTTCCTTCGGGAGACAAGAAAAAGGGCTGCGTCATCTTGGGAGGCTGCGCCCACTGCGGACTACCCAACATGATAAAGACGGTAAGAAAAAACTGGGGAGATATTCCCGTATTGTCGGTGGTCAGCGGACTGCATTTCATGGGAGATACTCCGAAAAAGCTTAATGTTGATTCGGAATTTATAAAGCGGACTGCCGCCGAGATAAAAGCGCTTAATGTTGGGACAATTTACACCTGTCACTGCACCGGAATAAAGGGATATGAAGAGCTTAAGGAAATTCTTGGCACTCAGCTTCAGTATTTGCAGACGGGTGAGGAGCTTAGCTTTTGACAATTGACAATGTATAATGGATAATGGACAATTGTGGTATCGCCTTCGGCGATGATTTGAAATTGTGGGGTGAGAAATTTTTTCTTTGCTCATAAATTTTTGTTTTGAATCGAGAATGGTATAAGGTGTTGGAATGCCTTAGGAAAGGAAGAAAATGAACATTCTTATTATCGGCTGCGAAAGGGTGGGAGCGGCTCTGGCGATGACAATGTGCGAGCGGGGGCACGACGTCTCCGTTATGGACAGAAGAGCGGACGCTTTTGAGCGGCTGGACGACAGCTTTACAGGGCTTACCTTTAAGGGCGTGCCTATTGACAACGACAATTTAGAGGCGGCAGGAATAGAATCCTGCGACGTGGTTTGCGCCATTACCGATAACGATAATGAAAACATTATGGTGGCGCAGATTGCAAAGGAGGTATACAAGGTTCCAAAGGTTCTTGCTTGTATTCAGGACATAGATAAGGAAAAGGTTTACCAGGAGGATATGAATTCAATTTGTCCTACCCAGCTCACTCTTGACGCCGTTTCCTCCGCAATTGACGAATACGACGAGCAGCAGTGGGTACGCTTCAGCAATCACAAGGTAAAATTTTACTCAATGCCCGTACCAAAGGAATACATAGGCTTATCAACAGTGGAGATAGACTTCGAGGAAAACGAGATATTGTACGCCATCATCGGAAAGGGCGGAAACCTTACTCTTGTAAACAATGCTAACATTTTGATGAAGGAGGGAGATACGCTGGTGTTCTCAAAGCTTATTGACTGACCGGCGTTAATGGAAAATGAAAGCAATAATTGTTGGCGGCGGCAAGGTTGGATATTACCTTGCAAAGACGCTTCTTGAAAGATACTATGAAGTTTCGGTCATTGAAAAGGATAAGCTTACCTGTCATTATTTGGCAAATACTCTCGACGTAACAGTGGTTCACGGCGACGGCTCCACATCAAGGGTTTTAAAGAGAGCGGGGGCAGAAAGGTGCGACTCTATTATTGCCGTCACCGGAGAGGACGAGGTTAATCTTATCGTCTGCCAAATGGCAAAAAGGGTTTTCGGAGTGAAGAAAACCATTTCTAAGGTCAATAACCCCAAAAATGTTGAAACGGTAAAGGCATTGGGAGCCGATATTGCCATATCGGGAACCGACAACATCATAAAACAAATGGAACGGGAGGTGGACAACAGCCGTATAAAGGAGCTTATAAGCATTAATGAAAAAGCGGCGGTGTTCGAGGTTATTATTCCCGAGGATTACGTTTATGACGGAAAGAATATTGCGGATATAAAGCTGCCCGACAGCTGCAATATCATTTCAATTACAAGGGGCAACGATTTCATTATCCCAAGAGGCCGCACCAAGCTTTTAAGCAATGACATTCTGCTTATCGTTTCCTCTGTCGGAGCCGCAAACGAGGTAAGACGAATGCTGAAGCTTAAAAAATAATTGTACTATTTGGACAATTTGACGATTTTTTTGTAAAATTATACAAAAATTCCGTTAATCGTATACTAATTTAGTCATTTTCAGCGTGCAGACTTGATATTTTCTAAGTTTTGCGCTATAATCAAAATAAGATAGATTTGATTTTTTAGCATATTATGCAGAAAGGAAAAGCTATGACATCACCGTACACATCCGAAGAGATCATCAGGCAAATGAAGGGGATTCTGGAATTTGATTACAGAACCACCGCAAAAGAAGCGACTAACAAACAGATATACAAGGCTATTTCTACTATTGTCGTCAATCACTTAAAGGGAAAGCGCCACAAGTTTATGACTAAGTGCAATTCCCAAGGGAAAAAGCAGGTCTACTATATCTCAATGGAATTTCTTATGGGACGCTCCTTAAAAACCAACCTTTTTAACCTCGGAATGAACGAGGAGGTTGAAAAGGCGGTCAAGGAAACATTCGGCATAAGCATGAGCCGCATTTATGACGAAGAGCCCGACGCAGGTCTCGGAAACGGTGGTCTCGGCAGACTTGCCGCATGCTATATGGACGGACTTGCGACCTGTGCGCTTCCCGCAACAGGCTACTCCATTCTTTACGAATACGGAATATTTAAGCAGAAGATAATGGACGGCTGGCAGACGGAGCTTCCCGACGACTGGCTTCCCGGCGGCGAGGTGTGGCTGTCACAGGTTCCCGACCAGGCTATTCAGGTGCATTTTGACGGCGAGATACAGGAAAGCTGGGCGGACAACTACCATTCCGTTAATCACATTAATTATACTACGGTAAACGCAGTGCCGTATGATATGTATGTAAGCGGATACGACAGCGAGGGCGTGTCCAAGCTTCGTCTGTGGAGCGCAGAGGGTATGAGCTTCGATATGAGCGCATTCAATAAGGGCAACTACGGCGCCGCACTGGGCGCAAACAACATCGCTCACTCAATCACCAAGGTGCTTTATCCCAACGACAATCACCTTGAAGGAAAGGCGCTGAGACTTC
>CAYMFX010000218.1:0-3515 GCA_964389845.1 uncultured Ruminiclostridium sp. | reverse complement strand
CGCACCCTTGCCGTAGGCAAGGGTAATTAAAAAAATGTATTTTTTAATTAAGAAATAGTATTATAAATTCTTTTGATGACAACGGGCTTCAAAGGTCTGTCCCCATATCCCGTCTCCGCCGAAGCGATTTCGTCTACCGTTTCCATTCCCTCTATAACCCTTCCAAAAGCGGCATAATCGCCGTCAAGCTGAGGTACGTCGGCGTGCATAATGAAAAACTGGCTTCCCGCCGAGTTGGGATCCTTGGTTCTCGCCATGGAAATTACTCCCCGCTTATGCTTAAGGTCATTGGGAACGCCGTTGGACAAAAACTCGCCCTTTATTCTTTCCTCGGGTCCCCCTGTTCCGTCGCCTATCGGACAGCCGCCCTGAATCATAAATCCGCTTATTATTCTGTGGAAGGTAAGCCCGTCGTAGAATTTCTCACCAACCAACTTTTCAAAATTTGCCACCGTTATAGGCGCTTTCTCGGGATAAAGCTCAAGCTTAATTTCTTTTCCGTTCTCCATTTCGATTACTATCATTTTTGCTGTTCCTTTCCTATAATTTTCTTACATTTGCGCCCATAAAATTATTTAACGTGCGCATTATTTTTTTCTGCTGCGAACCGCTAAGATTATTCCTATGGCAATAATCAAAGCCCCCGTTAATCCGATTATTACAAAGGGGAAAATCTGATTGCCGCCGCTGCCGCTTGATTCGGGCTGTGTATTAACGGCTGTTGTTCGGGGAGGAGCGGCGGAAGCTGCTGTGGTGTTTGAAGCGCCGCCCGAAACAGCTGTTTCGTCCGTAGTTGCTGCATCGGTATTTTCGGGAATAACCGAGGAATCGGGTTTTTCCTGATTGCTGAGTGTTTCAAGGGCTTTCTTATAATTTCTTTCTTCCACCTTGTCCACCCTGTGGTTAAGGGAAAAAGCCTCGCTTGCTACATCAAAGTATTTGTCATAGGTTATTCTTTCCGTGTAGCTGCCGTCTCTGTAGTCTCCCGCTCCCGACCAACAGGCGTCGGCGTAAACCCAGCGGTTTTGTTCCTCATACCAAAAGGCGGTAAATTCGTGATTTTCTCCCGCATCGGGGAGAGTATCAAAGGTGACCTCTCCCGCAACGGCTGCGCCCTTTATATTGACCGAGCGTATTCCCGCTTCCTCTAAAAGAGCGGAATAGGTGTTGGCATAGCCGGCGCAGGTGGTGCGTTTTCTTTCAAGCACATTGTAAATAGCCACCGTATCAAGAGTGACCGAAGTATCGGCAGCGTCATGATCGTAGTAGATATTGTCCGCCACCCAGCGGTTAAGCAGATAGGCTTTTTTATAGTCGTCGGTTTCATCGCCGCAAACCTCCGCCACAATGTCCTTTATTTGGGACAATGCGCTTTCCGCCTCAGCCTTGTCCGAGTTGGCGCTGAGATAATACAGCGCTGCTTCGGCGGGCGCAGTATATGCCTTTTCAAGCTTAGCGTCGTTCAGCCGTGAAAGCCCGTTGTCGGGAATGTACCAGCCGTCGGTATACTTCATTTGATACGTCATTACCACTCCGGAATTAAGTATAATGTATAAGTCGTAGTAGCCCCCGTTAATTGGCTTTACCTCTAATTCGGCGGTATAGCTGCCGTCGCTTTCGGAATGGAAGTCCTCCTTGCCCGAAACGCCGGAAATTCTTACCGATTTGGCAGGGTCGCTTTTCAGCACGCCCCTTATCTGAATTTTATTCCCTTTGGTTTCAATTACGGAATAGAAATCCGGATTGTTATTGGTAACAAGCCGACTGTAATTTCCCGTTTCGTAAGAATCGGCAGCTTTTGTCCGCACACTTTGAATATTAATAAATGTCATTACAGCCGCAAGCAGCAGCAATAAGCTTAACAGCTTAGGATAACCCGAATTTTTTCTTTTCTCCATTTTGCTTTAACTCCTTGGTCAACGCATAATTTCTCCGAAAACATTATACATCAAACCAAGCGACTTTGCAATAGGTAAACGAAGAATTGCGCAATTCGCAATTTAATGTGAAACGGCGAGCCGCCAAATAATCCAATCACGCAACTATTTTATACTATTAACCGATTAAAAATTGGAAAAACGGTTTTTAATCGGTTAATAGTGCTTTGGGTGTAATAACCATTTTGACTTTGATTTTATCCTGTGTCAAAATGGTTATTAGTATTATTTTCTCAGCCCTCACCGTCAAGCGTCTTCATAAACCCGTTTAACTCGGTGCTGCACAAGTCCCCGCCGATTACGCGCCCTCCCCAGACCAAAATATGAGCCTCCACAGAGTCAAAGCCCTTGTAGTTATTTATCTTATATGTGTAACGGGCGGCGGCTTCTCCTTTGTATTTGCTCAGATCATAGCCCTGCTTTTGCTGAAGGGAATTATATTTTTCATAAACCGGCGAGAAAACGGCGGGAATCGTTATCTGCTCGATTTTTACACTTCTTAAATCAGTTTCCCAGCCGTATTCCCTTAACAATTCCGCACCCTCCTCCGCCGAGAACCCGCCGTTCTTGTCCCTTACGTAGCCGACTGTGCATTTTGCTGCAAAAAACAGCAGCGTTATCAGCAAAATTGACAATGCAACAAATAAAACGGAGACTTTTTTACGCTTTATCATATGTAAAACCTGTCCTTTCTTTAATGCCTTTGTTAATTTTATTAATGTATATGCTTTTCCGCCTAAAAGATTTCACAAAAAACCATTGCCAAAATGCACATATCCTACAAATTTTTTCCCATAAGACCGCTTGTAAAGGGGGTTTGGGCGCTTTTTTTGTGCAACTTGTCAACAAAATTCACCTAATTTTCATATTCGTTTGGCTTGATTAGTGAATTTACCTAAAGCAATTGATTTTTTTTTAGTAAATTAGGCGCTACCATTTTTTTGGGGTTTCTGCTATTATATTAAATAGAAAAATAATTCATTGTAGGAGGTCACATATATGGCAAGTTTATCACTCAGAGGCATCTACAAGCGCTATCCCGGCGGAGTAACCGCAGTTTCCGACTTTACCATGAACATCAAGGATAAGGAATTTATCATTTTGGTAGGTCCTTCCGGCTGCGGTAAGTCCACAACTCTTCGTATGATTGCCGGTCTTGAGGAAATTTCCGAGGGCGAGCTTTTCATCGGCGACAGACTGGTGAACGACGTTGCTCCTAAGGACAGAGATATTGCAATGGTGTTCCAGAGCTACGCACTTTATCCTCACATGACAGTTTTCGAGAACATGGCATTCGGTCTTAAGCTTCGCAAGGTTCCTAAGGATGAAATAAAGAGATTGGTTGAAGAAGCTGCAAAGAGCCTCGACATCAGCCACCTCCTCGACAGAAAGCCCAAGTCTTACTCAGGCGGACAGACACAACGAGTTGCGTTAGGTCGAACTATTGTTCGTTATACTCAGGTATTCCTTCTTGACGAGCCTTTGTCCAACTTGGACGCAAAGCTCCGTGCTCAGATGAGAACCGAGCTTTCCAAGCTTCATAAAAGACTTGGTACAACATTTATCTATGTAACCCAC
>CAYMFX010000217.1:0-3525 GCA_964389845.1 uncultured Ruminiclostridium sp. | reverse complement strand
CAGGAACGCCCCGCCCGCCGGCTTTGTCCTATTTTAATTGAGAATTAGTATTACAATCTGACCTCTTCCAAAAAATAAGAAAGGAAAGCTATAAATTATGAATAATCAGTCACAAATGCAGCGGCATATGTGCGAGTACGGCGAAAAAAGCGAAAAGCTTCGCCCCGGATATGCCTTTGTGCCCTTTCAGCAGGGTATAGGCAAGGTTTTTTCACCGCAAAAGGCAATTGCCGTTGGAACGATTTTTCCCGAGCTGAATATTACAATAAGCGAATACGAAAGGGGGCTGTATGATGGAAAATAGCAATGCGACCTGCAGCAAGCTCCTTCAGGCAGTGGATGAGGCAAGCTTCTATATGCAGGATCTGAAGCTTTATCTTGACACCCACCCCCATGATACCACCGCTATAGAGATGTTCCAAGAGGCTTGTAAGCAATACAAAACCTGCAAGGAGACATTCGAGTGCCGCTGCTTCCCACTCACCTCCTGCGGCAGCAGCAATGAGGAATGCTGGGATTGGCTAAAGGGCGTATGGCCGCCGGAAAGGATATAGAATATGTTTATTTTTGAAAAAAGAACTCAGATACCCGTTAGAATAACCAACAAGAACCCAAGGCTTGCGGGTATTATTCTCAGCCAGTACGGCGGACTGTACTCCAAATAGTTATAATAACAAATAAACGGATGCTATCGTCGGCAAAAGGAAAAGCGTCCGTCTCTAAGTAGTACAACAAACTAAACAATTTATTTCAAATAACAGCAAAAGGTAACTGTTTTGATTGACAATTAGTGCAAAACACCGTCAAAAAATTTTCCGTCCCGAATTTAGACGGAACGGAAAAGCATTATTCAAACCAGTCGTCAAGCTGTAATCCCTCAACTCGTTCAAATTCATGTGTGTTGTGAGTAACTACAATAAGATTTTCGACTTTTGCATGTGCGGCAATCAGCATATCCATATTGCCAATTGGTGTACCTTTTCGGCGTAGTTCGGCACGAATTTTACCATACTCTGAAGCCGCTGCGCTTTCAAAGGGTAAAATATCAACAATTGAAAGGAATTTCAGTAAGGCAATAGTGTTTTTTTCAGGATTTGTACTCGCCTGAACACCGTATTCCAGCTCTGCAAGAGTGACAACGGAAATGGTAAGTCCGTCATGAAGATTTTCACGTATTTTTTCTAAAACATTGGGATTTTTCTTTTGAGCATATATGCACATATTGGTATCAAGCATATACTTCATATGGTTTCCCTTTCTCGCTGAAAATCACTTTCATGACGATTTTCCAGAGCATTGAAATAATCTTCTGTAAATCCGTTAATACCCTCCATAAAGGTTTCCCATGCTTTGTTCTTTGGAACGAGAATGACCGTTTCACCTATTTTCTGCGCATATACTTCATTTTCTTTAAAGCGAAATTCCTTAGGCAATCGTACTGCCTGACTGCTACCGTTTGTAAATAATTTTGCTGTTATCATTAAAACCACCTCCTAAAATTAGTATATACCGTAATATATACTTTGTCAAGGGTAAATATACAAGGCAGATATAAAATTTGAGTAGCTTTTCTTTTTCATTATCATTTTTTAGCGGGCAGTCTTATGGGTAGAAAATCATACAGAAAAACAAATCCGCAAATCACAAAATCGGTCGTAAAAAACGGGTTTGAAGATAAAAAGGCATACCGCAACCCCCTAATACAGCACAAGACAATAAAAAAGCCTAACCTATCTTTTCTGCTGAAAACGTAACCGGGTACGTTATAATAAAGAGCATAACTCTTACAGGACTACCCTCTTGAATTTCTGAAAGATTCTATCGACAATCAGCCCGGCTTCCTTCCAAATTCGACCGATTTTTTCCTTTACAAGCTCCAAGGCACCACGTTTGCCGTTACATTTAACGCCGACATTGCTTGAATGATCCATAGCGTCCTCAATATTACCCGAATGAAAATCCCGGCATTCGTAAAAATATGTAACATCTTCCCGCTCAGCTTCGGCACAAATTTCGTCAAGAATACCAATATTACCTGAAAGCACCTCCTTGATGAGCTGCCAAGCCTCATAGCAAATCTCCTTCTGCCTTCTGATCCAAGCTAAGAAACGCACTGCCTTATCCTCGCCGACAAGTTTTTCAATCCTCCGTATAAGAAAATATCGATTATGCCCCTTGCTGCCGTCCCGGCGCAGATAGTTTTCTTTGGCGATAACACCCTTCTCTTCAAGAAGCTTGTATCCCTGAACAATAGAGCTGCCCCCGAGGCGGCAAACCTTTTTAATCTGCTGAAATGAGGGATAACAAAAAGGGTCTTGAAATGCGAACATATACAGCGCTAACATAAGCTCAAAAGCAGAGGGAAGCATTTTGAGAGATATATGCTCTGCGGGCAGAAGGAAATAATCCTTTTGCGGATTGAAATTATTTACAGTGACGGTGTTGCAGGTCTGCAAGCCGAAAGTGCTATAGTTATTTTCAATTTTAACATAGCCCGCTTTTTCCAAAGCGTGCATTTGCTTGCAGACAGCGGTGGTAAAAGCGGCGCCGATATGACGGCGGCAGGTTTCAAGCTTAACGGTAACTCTGTTGGTTTTCCGAACAGTGCAGAGGTAAAGCAGATATATGTACAAAACACAGCGATAGCCTTTAAGACTTCCCACTACGCTGTTTGGGACTCTGATAAATCCGTTTGTGTTCATGATGAGATCCTCCAATAAAAAATGCGGGCAGATACCCAAGATGAGTATCCGCCGCACAAGAATATTTTAACCTTTTTCCTGCTGCATATCTGCCGCAGCCTTATTTATTTCATCAATCAAAAACTGAAGGTTATTTGACGAAACAGCCAGCTCGTTTTTTAACCGGGCATTTTCTGTCCTAAGCGGTTCCGAATCCGGGATTTGCGAGCCAATGGACTGTATCTCATATTCTAATACTTCTATCTTTTGTTGGATTTCAAAAATTTGCGAACTAAAAGACCGTGTCTCATTTTCATATCTCTTCAATTTTTCGATAATGTTATCGTCAGTTTCATCTCTTATAAGGCTGTATAAAGACGCCATACAGGAAATACCAACGGCAACGATCGCATACATACTAATAATAGTTATTATTAAGCGTGTTTCCGTTGTTTCTCCTATGAAAAACGGAAGAGACAAAAAAATTAAAAGCATAACCAGTCTTGGTATAAAAATCTTAAACTTTTCCATAGTAAATCCTTTCAAATCGTTTATTCCTGCGGCGGCACAAGCTTAATTTTAAGCTTTTTCACAGTATCTTCCTGAACGGCTTCCGCCCGGGTCTGAATAATACCTCCCGGCGGAGCTGCTGGAGGCGGCGCCGGTTTCTCCTCTGTTTCCGTGCAGTTGTTGGGATACTTTTCCGCAATGCCGTTAATTATCTCAAGCTTATCAGCGTATTCAACCTTGCGATTCCCATTGTCAACAGAGATATATTCCTTGTCAAATTCAATGCCCCACTTAAAAAACAGCTTTAAGCGCACTTTCATAGGATAAAAGCCCG
>CAYMFX010000216.1:0-3527 GCA_964389845.1 uncultured Ruminiclostridium sp. | reverse complement strand
AAGGCAAAACTGTTGTTATCTCCGGTTCGGGCAACGTTGCAATTTACGCTACACAAAAGGCAACCGAGCTTGGCGCAAAGGTAGTGGCTCTTTCCGACTCCAACGGCTACATTCATGATCCCGACGGAATCGAGCTTGCGCTTGTTCAGCAGATTAAGGAGGTTGAGCGAGGCAGAATCAAGGAGTATGCCGCTCGTACTTCTCACAAGAACGTTACTTACACCGAGGGCTGCAGCGGAATCTGGAGCATCAAGTGCGACATTGCTCTTCCCTGCGCTACTCAGAACGAAATCAACGGCGAAAGCGCTCAGAAGCTTGTTGACAACGGCTGCTTTGCTGTTGCGGAAGGCGCTAATATGCCTTCCACTCCCGACGCTATCGAAGTATATCTCAAGAACGGTATTCTTTACGGACCCGCAAAGGCTGCCAACGCAGGCGGCGTTGCTACCTCAGGTCTTGAGATGAGCCAGAACTCCATGCGCTACAGCTGGAGCTTTGAAGAGGTTGACGCTAAGCTTAAGGGCATTATGCAGTCTATCTTCAAGAGCTGCGACGAGGCTGCCAAGGAGTACGGAATGCCCGGAAACTATATGGCAGGCGCAAACATTGCGGGCTTCCTGAAAGTTGCTGAAGCAATGAAGGCTCAGGGCTGCGTCTGATGAGCAATTGACAATGTACAATTGAAAATAGACAATTGTGGTGTTCCTTCGGAACATTATTAAAAAATTTAACCCGTTAAAGTTTCGGCTTTAACGGGTTGTTTTTTGGTTAGGGGGTTATTGATGCTATTTGTTCACCCCATTTTTTTATGATAATCGTTTTTCCGTCGTCGGAGGATAGGGAAGCGGCATCGCCGAAAACCGGTTTTTCAAATCCGCTGTAGTCCTTCTGTCTGCCGTTTATATCTATTACCCTTAAAATCTCTCCGTCAACGATATAGCAAAGCCTGCTTCCGTCGAACATAAAACAGTAGGAGAAATTGCTGTCGCCGCTGAATGCTAAAAGCTTCAATTCGTCGTTTTTGTATCGGCATATCTCATAGCACACCGGATCCCAGATGCCACCATATCTATATGTCTTGACTGCGAAGCCCTCGTTTTCTCCGGTAGGATAGAGCCTGACGCCGTCAAGTTCCAAACATTCGTTAGATTCTGATTTTCTCGTATTGCAATAGGATAGATCCCCGTTGATTTCGATGACCTGTGTTTTTTCATCAAATCTTCTGTTTTGGGCAATGTATTCGGGAACATTATGAAAGTTATCGTAAAAGCTGTACTTTGTTTTGTCGCTCCAATAGGCTTTGCCGGCGGAATTTTCAAAAACAAAAGGCTCTTCATTTATTTCCGTCTCTCCAACAATGTCGGTAATCGTTTCCTTCTCTCCGTTGATAATCATATCGCCGTCCGAGGGCATACGCTCACGTCCAAAAAGGATTCTGTTCCCCTCTGCAAAGAGAAACATATTTTCCGAATCAGAGGCAAGGTTTATCTTCTCATTGTCAAAGAAATTCTCGTAATCCCTTCTGCCGCCGTCCATTCCAAGCACTCTCAGAGTGCCGTCGGAAACTAAATAGCAGAGATGTTCTCCGTCGCACAAGGCAAATTTGCTGAAAACATTGTCTCCGCCCCAATCAACAAGTCTTTTTTGCGTACCGTCAAAATAGTAGACCAAGGAGTAAGTGATCCCCTGCTCCATATTCCTTCCGTAATGCCGCATTTCAAAGCGGCTGTTCTCTCCCGTTTTATAGCACAAAGGGCTGCACTCGGTGTTTTCCTTGATGAAACAGCGTTCATCAATGGTTAAGCTCTCACTTTCCGATTCCGGTATGTACATTATCCCCGAAAGAAAGTCGGGAACATAGCTTTCAAGTCCTAAATTAATCGTTGTATCCTTCCACTCGGCATTTTGGGAAGAACAAGCCGAAACAACAAGCACAGCCGCCGAAATCAAAGTGAGAAACCGCAATGTTTTTCTTTTCCTTTTCCTTTTCATATTGCTGCCCTTTCTATTCTCTAATATCTATAATCAAATGTGAGAGGTAATCCCGCCTTCTCAATTTTCGGAGCGTTAGAGCACGTTCTTATTTACAGTCCGTTTTATTTAGGCGTAATTGCTGCAATTTGTTTGTCTCCGTCCTTTACAATAACCGTTTTGCCGTCCTCGGAGCAAAGCTGAATCGAATCGTGGTAAACGGTATTCTCAATGCCCTCGTAGTCGGTCTGACCTCCGTTTTTATCCATAACTCTTAAAATCTCACCGTCAACGATATAACAAAGCCTATTCCCGTCGCACATAAAGCAATCCGAAAATCTGCTGTCGCCGCTGAATGCCAAAAGCTTCAATTTGTCGTTTTCATAGCGGCAAATTTCAAAGCACAGCGGCTCATAGTCGCACTCATATCTGTACGCCTTAACCGCAAAGCCCTCGTTTTCCCCCGTGGAATAGCACTTAACGCTGTCCAACACGATATATCCTCCATTAGCAACGGTTTTTACCGTGTTATGGAACATCTCGCCATTAACAGACAAGAACTTATTCTCTTCGCTGATTTTTTTGTTTTCATCAATGTATCTCGGAATGAAATCAGTTTTATCTTCGTCAAATACAACCGTTTTATCGCTCCAATAAGCTTCTTTTTCGGATTTTTTGGGGGCAGTGGGCGCTTCGCTTATTTCCGTCTCTCCAACTATATCGGTAAACGTTTCCCTCTCGTCGTTTATAATCAAATCACCGTTCGAGGGCAGACGCTCCTGTCCCAAAAGAATCCTGTTTCCTTCAGCAAAGAGGAACACATTCCCCAAGCCAAATTCAAGGTTAATCTTTTTGCTGTCAAAAAAATTCTCGTAATCCCTTCTTCCGCCGTCCTTTTCCAGCACCCTCAAAGTGCCGTCTGAAACGAGATAACAAAGGCGTTCACCGTCGCACAATGCAAATCTGCTGAAAACCCCGTCTCCGCTCCAATCAACAACTCTTTTTTTCGTACCGTCAAAATAGTAAATCAAGGAGTAGGTAATCCCCTGTCCCTGATTAATCATGTAATGTCTCATTTCAAAGCGGCTGTTTTCCCCCGTACTGTAGCACACGGGACTGTCGGAGAGACTTTCCGTAATGAAACAGGTTTCTTCAACGTCGGATTCGGAGAAAAATTTTATTTCCGAAAGAAAACGAGGAACATAGCTTTCAAGCCCCACATTAATCGTTGTATCCTTCCACTCGGCTTTTTCAGAAGAGCAAGCGGAAACAATAAGCGCAGCCGCCGAAATCAAAGCGAGAAACCGCAATTCTTTTGTCGTTTTTCTTTTCATAATATGTCACCTTTTATTAAGGGCAGATTCCATATCCGGCAATTTATTTCTTCCGAAATTATTGTAGCATAAAAAAAGAAAAAAAGCAATTACAAAACGGTTACATTTTCCTGTTCTCTTAAAATCAAAAGCGAACTTGACACGTTAATAAATAATTGTTATAATATAAATATAAGGTAGCGGTAAAAATTTGAAGACAAGGAGGAAAAACATATGACAAGC
>CAYMFX010000215.1:0-3530 GCA_964389845.1 uncultured Ruminiclostridium sp. | reverse complement strand
ATAGCAGTCAGCTTTTCGGTTCATTACCGCATTTAAAATCATTTTTTCAGCCATTCAAATACCTTTCCCCATCGTAGTTTTCAAATTTTTCCGTAACCGAATTCTGCTCGAAATACACCGCCAACAGTGTTTTAATATCCTCGCCGTCATACCTTTTTGCCGAGAATCCGTTTTCGTTCAATGTTTTTTCAATACGGTTGAGGTGGGCAAAAATCTCCTTGTCCTTCATTCCCCGAATCCGCACTATCAGCAGGAATTCTCTTGCCGTAGCGGTCAAAGCCTGTATCTGATCGAGGTGCTTCATATCCTGTTCAAGCAGCTTTCGTACCGCAATATTTTCTTCCTTTTGAGATAACGTTTTGAGGTGATTTTTGTTTCCCTCAAAGCTCTCACGGCTGTTTACGCAGAGTATTTCGATTTCCGTCAAGCCTTTGAGAACGCTCATAAGTGAGTAGATTTTTGCCGACAGACTCGCCTCGGACATCACAGAAATATTGCTGGGCTTGATACTGAAAAAGACCGCCTCGTTTGAAGCAGTCTTTAGTGAATATTCGGTTATGCCCTCGATGCCGAGGAGCTGTCGGGTACTCTGATTTTGCTGTGTTCGCTGTTTTTTCTTTTTCTGCAAATTTGCCTCCTTAAAATAAATATCCCGACTGCGTTTGCAATCGGGATTGGTTTACATTTTCATTTCTCCGAAACCTTGTTCCTGTTGATCGGACATATCCATATCCTGCACAAAATCAATTGACATATAATGCTCAATACGTCTTTCCTCAATATCTGCAATAAAGTCCGCAAAGGAGTCAAGCTTGTGCTTGGACGCATATTGATCAAGGTATTCGTAATATTTTAGCCTGTTATCCGTATGGATATTTATTGGCAAAAGTCCCGCACTCATAAGCTGATAATTCATTATAAGCCGTGCCGTTCTGCCGTTTCCGTCCGAGAACGGATGTATGCGTACAAATTCAGCGTGAGACCATGCTGCCAGTTCTATTGGATTTAGCTCGCTTTTATTCCGCATTTCCTGATAGAAATATTTTATTTGCATGTACATCTCATTTGGAGTTGGAGGAGTATGCGACGCTCCCGTTATGGCAACATCGTGATTTCTGTAAATTCCGCCCTGCATTATATTTTCCATAAGTATCTGATGAAAATCCTTTATAAGATTCTCATCCAGAGGACATTTTTCGGCTATCTTGGATTTTGCATAATTAAAAGCCTTGTTATGATTAGTGATCTCATATATTTCACGAAGTTTTTTCCCGCCAATAGAGATCCCATCCTCTATAATTGCCTTCGTTTCAACAAGAGTAAGAGTGTTGCCCTCCATTGCGGTTGAGTGGTGAGTATATTCTATATCAAATGCAAGCTCAAAACTTTCAAGTACATGCTGCGGTATTTTTTTGTCTCTGAGCTGGTTCATCTTATTGTATATCCGCTCATAATCCATTTGAACACCTCCTTCAATTTTATTATACATCACTTTGGGAAAAATATCAAGTAAATTTTGCCGTATAATCGCATTTACATTTTCCACCTATATTCCTGCGGCTCAATAAAAAAGTACCTCGCCGCATATTTTATAAAATCCAAAATGCTGATATCTTCATGACTGATCGCCAAAAAAGCATATACCAAAGTGGCAATGACAGGCAAAGAAAATCCCGTCTGCGACAGCATAAACACCGAAATCAGCGCACCGATTCCGATTACCGCAAGATCCTTCAGCCGCCATAAAAACAGCGTAGGAGAAGCTTTCAAATTGTCGGGATAAATATACATAAAATTCCCCTTTCTACTTTACCGCAGTCTTAACCATAGTAGCCAAATGCACAGCCGACTGCGCCGTATGTACAACTCCGTTAATATTGGGACGAGTTGCGGTTTCAAGTCCGAACAGTCCCGCTATTCTCGGAATTTCCGCAGCCGATAGGATCATTCCCAAGCCAAGCAGCCAGTAATCTTTAAACAAAATCAAGCCGCATACAAGCATGGTCGACTGCAAAAAAGCGGTCAGGCAGGTTGCGATCACCTGCTTAACCCACATAACAAAGTCGTCTGTATATCCTCTCGGAATGCTGAACATATACATTGCACCGACAGCGATTTGTATCAGCAATATTCCGCCTCTTTTAAGGCTTCCGAAGAATACCTTTATCACCGAATATCCGAACATAATGATAATCAAAATATTCAGCAGCGGACCGAACATCATATCGCTCACAGCTCCGAGACAGGCATTTAAAAGAGTTCCGCTGCCCTCGGCGCTTACGAAACCCGTCAGATCGCTTGACATGCTGCTTTGCATGGCGACTGCCAAGCCGTACAGCTTCACGGGTACGACGGTAAACAAATTTACCGCCATAAAACCCTTTATAATATTCAGTGCAAGGGCTTTCGGATCGCCTCTGCCGTTTTGAGATTCTATCGCAAAATCAAACAGAGCAACAATGATTCCGACTACAAAAAGCGCCCACCCAAGCATGCCGAAAAGACGGACAATTTGATTTACCCACGGCATTGCAAAAAGATCAGAGCCTATCTTGTTCATTGACGAGAAAAACTCTCCCAACAGGCTTACGATTTTTTGGTAAATCAAGTCCTCAATGTAATCGAACAGCTTTGTTACAAGATCGGCGCCTATATCTAAGAGAAATATTTTTCTCTTTATCAGCATCGCATTGCATATTAAGCTGAAAACCTTGTTTTTTATAATGCTGCCGTCCGCTATATCGTCAATAGCAAGGTGTCGGCTGCCGTTGTACAAATCCTTTGCGGCGCAGTAAAGAGCATAAGCGTTTTCACTTCCGTTTTTAAGGTGAATATTGTTAAAAACAATATCGTCTTTTCCGACAGAGCTTTTTGCAGTGTCCCACAGATTTTCGTCAGCTGTAAGCAGATACAATGCTGCGATAATTTTGTAGTTTTTGAGACTTTGCTTTTTTGCCTCATTTAAAAAGGTACTGCGGTGCTTTTCGTTTCTGAATTTCATGATGTTGTCCTTTCTTATATTTAAATTTTCATTGGGCGGCTTAACGTTGATGATAACATTTTCGATTTCAAACAGCAGGATTTCGTCCTCAAGACTGTCAAAATCGATCTTCGCACCCTTTGGCGGAAAATTTGGCACCTCTTGCATGAAGGCCTCAAGCTTTCGGAGGTGGGGGTTGGTGATAAATAACATGGTGTACTTTCTCCTTTTTGAAATAAAAAAAGCCTGTAAGCAGTTATTTTTGTCTGCTCACAGGCTTTGTTAATAATGTATAAAAATGGTGTAAAAATTTTGTATGTTGAGAGTTTGAATCATCTAAAAATCTTTTTGGTCACAACCTTGTGCAATAAAAAAGCCTGTGATTAATTTCTCAGGGGAGAGAAATCAGTCACAGGCATACTGTACAATCTATACAAAACGGAATTGGAAAATTTTGTCAATATTTTTTTCGGGGGAGTTCGAATCCATTTTCGTGTCGAAAATATCTACGGAACCGCAATCTTGTTTTTCACAAGATTTATGCCCACAA
>CAYMFX010000214.1:0-3541 GCA_964389845.1 uncultured Ruminiclostridium sp. | reverse complement strand
TGCCCAAAAAGAAAAAAGAGGGCGTTTTGCCCTCAAAATTTTTGACACGTTAGTCAACTAATCATTTTGTTAGTCTCCGCTTGCGGTTCGTAATAATCCGTATTGCAAAGCCTTTTTTCTGCCGTTTCTCTCGATAAACCTGTTTTTTCCGTGATTTCCCGTTTTTGGATTTTGCTTGTCAAATAACAGTTTTCCTTTTACTTTTTTACATAGTATAACATAATGGAACTGAAATAGCAATAAAAAAGGTACAAATAATTATAAACTGACAAATTTTAATATCATATACCTTTGAAAAACAACAATCAGGCAATCTTTTCCGGGTTGCCTGATTGCTTTTTTGTATACTTAATATAATAGAAGTTTGTTTTGAAGGTTTATGATTGCTGAATTTTTGATTGGTAAATATTCAGTAATTCAGCGAAATTAGCAAGTTAAAGGGATTGACATTTTCCGCATGGTTATGAGTAAAATCGAAGTTTTAAAAATGGTATTTTCTTGATATTTAACGAACAGAATCATCTATTTTGCCCTGTTTCGATCTTCTAAAATTTATATAATCTTTTTCCGATAGCGAAAATTAAGACTTAAAATATTTTTGATAAGGGCTTTTAGGCTTATCGGGCATTGTCATTTTCAGCTTTCCTGCTTCAATAAGGGGTTGAATCAAAGTAGACATGGTATAATATCGTGACATACCCGTATATTCAATCAATTCCGCCCTTGTTTTAGGCGTGCTGCAAAAATCCAGTATAGCTTCGGGAGTAAATGATCTGGTTGTTGTGGATTTTTCCGAATTAAAGCAGTTTCTAAATATGACCTTAAACTCACCGTGATATACGGAAAATTCAGGTTCGGGAAGTCCTGCGTTCTTAAATTCCATCAATATAGTAGGTATCCCCGAATAACGATTTTCGGTAATGCCTAAAAGCTCCAACACATTCGCAAGTACCGCGTTTCTTGTTTCAGGTCTTACTTTTCCCAAGGAATCAATTGATATTTTTCCGTACAGCCCTCCACTGCTGATAATTTCCATTCGGTCACGGTACATTTCAATTCTTATCGGTACATTTTCCGTGTGGATACTGTAGTCCCTATGAACCAGTGCGTTAAGAATTGCCTCTCGGACAGCTTTCATCGGATATTCCGGCTTATCGTATCTTTTTCCGTTATCGTCAATAATTGTTTTGGTTCTGCTGTTTTTTCTTACGAAATCCACCGCATCATCAAGCATATCGGGAATGGCTCCGGTAATGCGCTTGTTGTCAATAAAGCGTTCGCCGTCTTCGCCGATTTCACCTATTTCCGTTCCGGGGACGTTCACTGCTGTTATACAAAGCTGCGGAAAATAGGCTTGAGGGTATACGGAAAAAGACATAACGCCGGCAAGTGTGGGTATCCCTTCAGACGTTATTCCCATCAATTCAAGTATTTCGTTTTCTGCAACATGATCGGCAAGGTTTTTGCGCTCATGTCTAACTGCGTCTAAATATTTGGCAAGACGTTCCTTGTCAAAAAGAGAGAGCTTTGAGCCTTGAATCGCTCTGATGTCATCACGTATACGCTTACGAAAAGCGTCATAGCTGTAAATTTCGTATTCGCTCATAAGCTCGTCCGAATCGCCAACACGTATATACGAACCTCTGATCCTTCCAACACCTTTATAGAAAACCGGACGCTCCGAAATATCCACAGAAGGTATTTCCGCAGAAACTATTGTTTTGCCTTCAATCTCCGAAACTGTAAACAATGCCCTGACTGAGGGCTGCATTTGTTTGCACTGCTCCGTAACCTTTTTTTGCAGATCTTGAGCATCATATACTCCCACAACTTGATAATTTTGATTTTCATCTATTCCAAAAATAATGATTCCGCCGATATCCTGATTTGAAAAAGAGGATAATGTATCAAACAGATGTGTAGGACAACCTTTTGCGGCAGCTTTAAGCTCTACGTTTTGTCTTTCCGATCTTGTTTTTTGAATTTTTTGTACAAGCTCATTTAATTCTTCAGATTGCATATTTGTTCTCCTTTTCATCTTTGGCAACATTATATCACAATGTTGGCAACTTGTCAAGGAAAGTTGGCAAAAAATAAATAAAAGTTCAACCTGATTGTCAATTTTAGCAAGTGAACTAAAAAAGTTGTTACAATTGGAAAACCCACTTTATTCCACCGTATCCATCAATTGCCCCGCAATTTCCTCATTTTCAAATCTCATAACACTTTCCTCATGTGATCCGAAGCTTAAAAAATTCACACTTCCATACCAAACAATTTGTTGGTCAGCAATAACAAACTTCTGATGAAAATCAGGTTTGAATTTAACTTTGACCCCATACTGATTCAAGTATTCCGCATTTTGATTAACCGTTTCATGTTCGCTTTCTTTAAAATTTTCGGGAGGACGAGTTATGACAGTAACGGAAACGCCTTTTAATTTCGCAGCCGTAAGGAAAGGGGCTATTTGAGTCAGGCGGCTTCTTCTCATAAATGGGCTGACAATCAAAATCTCGCACTTTGCGTTTTCAATATCATGACGAAGCTTCTGTATCCTGCTGTTGCAATGGATTTCAACACAACTCCGAACGGTGTAGCAGCTGCCATAAGGAAGGCAATAATTACCGCTTGGAATAGGGGATGCGCAAAGGTGTTAAGCTCATACTTCGGACGCACAATGAAAGAACAACCCACAAATTCGGAATTTATTGCGCTTATCGCCGACAGGTTAAGGCTTCAGCTTAAGTTTGAAGACTACAGCAAAAGGATTAATCCCGATAAATAATAAGTGAAAAATCCCGATGAATATATGTCAATCGGGATTTTATACGTTTTTGGTAATATTGCACAAATTTTTTGAAGTTTTCCACAGTTTCAACACCTTGGTGTTTTTTTGGATTTTGCTTGTCAATTTTTTGGATTTTGCATGTCAGACAACACCACGTTCCCTTCGGAAAAGGTAATAACAGGAAAAGAATCAATGTAATCAGCACCGCTTCCAAAGCGGAGAAAGGGGGGGAGAGGGGGTGTGCTGCAAATAAGCGAACAAAGCCGCCGCTTCGAGCGTTTATAATTACTGATGATAAGGTCTTGACGAGTATATTTTTATCATCGGTATGCTAACGCCCGAAGCAGCGGCTTTGCAGCTTATTTTTTTAATTGGATTCCGACATTGCTCTCTCTAACCAAATATAAGCAACGTCCAGCGCCTCATACAGTCCGCTTCTCTCGCAGGACTTCTTCATTACCTCGCTTGCGTCCACGCCCTCGGTATTGGTAAGCATAAGCCAAACCTTAACCTTATCCGCCACCTCAAGCCCATTAACATTTTTTGTGGAGACAATCTGAAGATTCACCACAGTCTCATCGCTCATATTCCCGTAGTAAATCATATTCCCCTTTCTTACAAGCGGTAGCCCCTTGTAAGTGAAAAATTCCTGCTCTGCCATAGTAGTACCTCTTTCCTAATTTATTTGACCTCCTCGAAAACTTCCGAAGCACCGTCTGACTTGCCCTTTTACTGTCATGCTTTGTCCGGTTT
>CAYMFX010000213.1:0-3556 GCA_964389845.1 uncultured Ruminiclostridium sp. | reverse complement strand
AGGATTTTTTCACGCTCATACCGTGTTTTGTGAAAGTCCTCATTGCGCAGCTTCGCAATTTCCGTAACCGAAAGCCCATCAAAATAATGCAAACTGATCAGCTCAAACTCTTCGTCGGTAAGCTGTTCCAAAGCGTGCCAAAGCGCTTTCAGCATTTCGGAACGCTCGTACTCTTCCTCGGCGCTTCTCAAAGTCGGTGGCTCGTGGAACAACGATTCGATACTTACAACTCCATGTGCATAATCGTATTCGTCGAGATATTTTTCACGCCGCTTCGATGAGCGGTAAACCTTGTACACCTCCTCACTGACATAAACTTTCTTGCTACGTATGTAAATGATTTTCATTTTCGCAGCACCTCCTGTATTTTATTTGGAACGCATTTCACGTCCAAAATAAAGGATACAGGAAATAAGCGAAAAGTGAAATGTGTGTTAAGATGTATTGTAGTTTTTTCGCTTCACCGCCGCGTTTGCGGCTTTTTCTTTTTCTGCAAGCAATTATATACCAATTTTGTCCATTTTGTCAAGTGATGTGTAAACAAGCTAATTTTAAACTGTCGTTTTGCCCATTTTCGCCGATTCGCGAAAATGGATTTTTGTAGAAATAGCAGAATTTGTGAAAATCTTCGTTTTTTCTTTTGAAATACAATTACAAAAAGCGGTATTTTTCGGTTAATAATTAGAAGGCTTTTTCCGTGTTTATAAGAGCATTTAAAATGCTCTTCGCCGAAAACTCCGTTTTCGGCGGGAAAAGTAGCAAGCAACGCAAATGGCAAGCCATTTGCACGATTCGCCCGTTAATGACAACGGCTCGAATCTGCTTGTTGGGGAGAAATCCCCAAACCCCTTGAAATGTGCGGAGCGCAAAAAAAGCATAGCTTGCAAAGAAAGAAAATGTGATAAAAGGAGATTTGCCATAAAGAACGACGGAAAATCTGTCGGAAAGCAAGACTTATTCTGCAAACGGCGGATTTTCACATTGAAAACGCAGGTATTTCACATACCGAGAGAGAAATGCGGACAACGGATATTGAAAACTCGTATTGTGAATTGCCCGACCTAATTCACCGCTATCAGTGATGAAACCCTCCTGACGCCGTCGACGGTAAATCGGATTTTGACACGCAGCGGACGGCTGAATGATTTTTTGAATAATCCCCAAGCCTTTATGCAGAACTGCATATCGGAAGCGTTTTTTGTCATAGGCAGTCTGTTTCGTTTCTGTATGGTGTGCATATTGTCGGTGATTGTATTTTCGTCTATGTACAGTGCGTTTCCGATTCCAAGATCGTTCAGCAGAGTTAACTGTTTTTCTTCAACCACCGAAAAAGTGCTGCGGGTTTTTTCCTGTCCCGTAAACAAATCGACAACGGCGTTTACCGCTTCGGTCTGGAAGTCTTGATTTTTGAATTTAAGCTTCACTTGTGAGAAACTCCCTTCTATTAAAAAATGCCGGCTCTTGACGAAATTATTTAATTATAGTATAATAAAGTTACGGAAATGTATACTTATTTTAGGAGGTGTTTTTATGTCTGTCACTACAGCCGAATTGCAGATGAACCTTAGTAAATATTTACAGCTTGCCGCAACGGAAGATGTTTTCATAACCGAAAACGGCAAGGTTATTGCAAAAATCTCAAATCCAAATATTGACAAAAGAGCGATTGTAGATTCGCTGGTCGGCATTATTCCTGCCGACATTACACTTGAAGAAGCAAGAGACGAGAGGCTGAGTAAAATATGAAAGCTGTCCTTGATACATGTATTGTGCTTGATGTACTTCAACAACGAGAACCTTTTTTCAATAACTCGCTCAGTGTTATGCATGCTGTCTCAGAGAGAGGTTGTATCGGCTTTCTCACTGCAAAATCTATAACGGATATTTATTACCTTATTCGCCGCAGTTTGCATAACGACGCAGCTGCTCGTGATAAAATTCGTGACCTGTATATGGTTTTTACGGTAGCTGACACTCTTTCCGCTGACTGCGAATTTGCCCTCTATTCCGAAACCGGAGATTATGAAGATGCGGTAATGATTGAAACGGCAAAACGGATTGGTGCAGATTGCATTGTTACACGAAATCAAAAGGACTACACGAAAAGTAAGATTCCCGTATACTCTCCGAAAGAATTTCTTGCATTATTGGCTTCAAAATCATAAAATTTAATCTTTCAAATGTGCCGAGCCGATTGGTTCGGCACATTTTTACACCAACTTCAATTCAACACCACTATCCCTAAGGATATAATGTGCATTCGCCATAGCCGTATCGTCCGCAAAGCTGTCACGTGCAATTATAACCTTTGCGGGAGCATATTCCGCCATAGCCTCCACATCTTCGGGCTGCACGTCCTCCGCAAGGCAGATAAGCAGCAGATAATCATCACCGACAGTATATGCCGTCCTGCCGTTCACCCCGATTTCACCAACGCTGTATGTAAGCGGAACGCCCAATTTCAGCATAATTTCATATACCATATCCAAATCGGAGCGGTCGGACTTGACACGGTGAATCATTCCGTTCATACGGTCAAGCAGAAGCTGCATATCATCTTCCGTAACGGGAGTGTTGTCCCATGTTTTTAAATTTGAGGTGTCAAGCTTGAACACACGGAAACCAATGTCGGGCAAAGGCTTTTCCTCCGCCCCGAGTTCAAGCTGCCCGTTTTGTTGGTTCATTTCGGCGAGAATTTTCGCTCCCGCACGGCGAATACGCTCTTTGCCTATTTCGCAGATATTTTTATAGACCGCTTGTTGCACTTCATTTAAATATCGTTTTAATTGTGGCGCACCTTTTCCGTCTTTTCCAAAGTAAATTCTATTTTCCTCAAGCCACACTTGCATTGTTTCCTTACTTGCTCTCCAACAACTGCCATCGGGCGGCATATATTCTTTGCCGGTATTTGGATTTACTATAGGATATACACCACTTGGAGAAAACGACTTACTCTCTCCACGAATTAAATCAAGCAATATCGTTGTTCTTTGATATGTATATCAAGTTTGTAGCTGCATATTTGCAGGTGCACGAGGTGTACAAACCATTCATCACCGAGTATTTTCATCAGAAGGAAGCTTTTCCAACAGGAAACGAAACTGCTCAGTATTTTGAGGACTTTAACAAGACCAATTCTAAAAATTTCAAAAAGATAAAGTGTAAAATGGAGTCCTTTGGATATAAGGCATTGAAGGGCAAAGGCGGCGATCTGATTTTATGCGAAGAGATTGGATTTAATGATTTGGGATCGTTTTTGTACTATGATTTCTTCAACAGTATTAAGCAAAACTATGTGCCAAATCAGTGCAGGAACTGCAGTAAATTCTTTTTGATCAAGGGCAGTTGGTACTATACCTACTGTGACAGAAAAATTAGGGAAGAGCCCAGCAAGACCTGCCGTGACGTTGGTTCTAAGCGCAGATATGATGACAAATGCAAGAACGATCCTGTGTTGCAGACTTATAATCGGGCTTATAAAGCGCATTATGCGAGGTATATGAAAAAGAAAATGACGGTTGCGGAGTTTGAGGAGTGGTCGAGCTTTGCTTCGGAA
>CAYMFX010000212.1:0-3573 GCA_964389845.1 uncultured Ruminiclostridium sp. | reverse complement strand
CGTTGACATTAACGTATTGCAGGGCGAACGTGACTTTGCTAAGGACAACAAGAGCTTGGGCACCTTCAGGCTTGACGGCATTGCTCCCGCTCCCCGGGGCATTCCTCAGATTGAAGTTACCTTCGATATAGACGCTAACGGCATTGTAAACGTGTCTGCAAAGGATTTGGGAACCGGCAAGGAACAGCACATTTCCATTACCGCCTCCACCAATATGAGCAAGGAGGACATTGACAAGGCGGTTAAGGAAGCGGAAGCCTTTGCCGACGAGGATAAGAAGCGCCGTGAGGAGGTCGATCTTCGCAACGAGGCTGACTCGATGGTTTACCAGACCGAAAAGTCCCTTAATGAATTCGGCGATAAGGTTACCGCCGAGGAAAAGGGTCAGGTTCAGCCTAAGATCGACGCACTCAAGGAAGCTCTTAAGGGTACGGACATTGAAAAGATAAAGTCTGCTAAGGATGAGCTTCAGACAGCGTTCTATGCTGTCGCAGAAAGAGTGTATAAGGAACAGGGCGCTCAGGCTCAGCAGCAGCCCGGCGGCGTAGACGTAAGCGGTCAGGGCACAAGCAGCGCAAGCAATAACGGCGGCGACAACGTGGTTGACGTTGACTATAAAGATGCAGAATAAAAACGGCTTAGTTCAGAAATAGCTGTAAGTACGGATTAAGGCAACGCTTATGGGCGCTGCCTTAAGGCGTATACTTAGAAGGTGGAATAATTATGGCGGAGAAAAGAGACTATTATGAGGTTTTAGGCTTGCAGAAGGGGGCAAGCGAGGCGGAAATTAAATCCGCCTACCGTAAATTGGCAAAAAAATATCACCCCGACCTTAACCCCGACAATCCGGAAGCAGAGGCTAAATTCAAGGAAGTGAACGAGGCGAACGACGTACTCTCCGACCCCGATAAAAGAGCCAAGTACGACAGATTTGGTCATGCGGGAGTTGATCCTTCATATGGAGGAGGAGCAGGAGGCTACGGCTATGGCGGCGGCTTCGGCGGATTTTCGGCAGACGGCGGAATAGATTTGGGGGATATTTTCGACAGCATTTTCGGCGGAGGCAGCACCTCCAGAAGGTCTAATCCCAATGCCCCCATGAGAGGCTCGGATATTGCAATCAGCCTTGACATAAGCTTTATGGAGGCGTGCAAGGGGGTTTCTCATGATGTGGATATAACACGGGCGGAGACCTGCGACAAGTGCAACGGCAGCGGCGCTCAGGCGGGCACTACGCCAAAGACCTGTCCCGACTGTCACGGTTCGGGCTATGTTACGGTTACACAGCGCACCATGCTCGGCTCTATGAGGAGTCAGCGTCCCTGTACAAGGTGCGGCGGAAAGGGCAAAATTATAGACACTCCCTGCACCGCCTGCAACGGAAACGGCAGAGTTCAGAAGCGCAAGAAGGTAACTATAAACGTTCCTGCCGGAATTGACAACGGGCAGACCATTTCCATAAGAAACGAAGGCAACGCAGGTACCAACGGCGGCAGCAAGGGCGACCTTAATGTAAGGATTACGGTGCGCCGTGACAATTTGTTTGAGCGCAGAGGCTTTGATATTTGGGTAGAGCTGCCTATCAGCTATACTCAGGCGGCTCTCGGCGACGAAGTAACGGTTCCTACGATAGACGGCAATGTCACATATCATATCCCGGAAGGCACACAGCCGGGCGATGTTCTGAGGCTCAGGGGCAAGGGCGTTAAGTTCCTCCAGCGCGAGGGGCGGGGCGATATGATGATGAGAGTGATAGTGGAGGTGCCGAAAAAGCTTACAAAGGCTCAAAAGGAATTATTGCAGCAGCTTGAACAGCAGATGACCGAAAAGAATTTTGAGAAGAAGGAAAGCTTTAGGGATAAGCTTAAAAAGTTCGGCGAGGATTTAATGAGGGGCATGAAGGGATAAAAATTTTTAGATAACCCTTGCAATTTCTTTCCGAATGTGATAAAATAGCATAGTGATTCAAATTAATGAGCAAAAGGAGCTTTTCTATGACTTATAAAGAAGAATTTATCAAATTTATGAGCGACAGCGGCGTGCTCACCTTTGGGGATTTCACTTTGAAAAGCGGAAGAAAGGCTCCTTATTTTATTAATGCGGGCAAGTATATGACCGGTGAGCAGCTTGCACGGTTAGGCGGATTTTATGCGGACTGCATCAACGACAACGGCTTTGACGCCGATATACTTTTCGGTCCCGCCTACAAGGGCGTTCCGCTTGCAGTAAGCGCTGTTACCGCTTTATATAACAAGTACGGAAAGAATATGTTCTACTGCTTTGACCGCAAGGAAGTCAAGGATCACGGCGAGGGCGGAATGTTTGTGGGAAAACAGCCTGAGGACGGAAACCGCATAATTATCATCGAGGACGTTATGACAAGCGGAAAGGCGCTGAGAGAAGTGCTTCCCAAGCTTCAAGGTGCGGCAAAAGTCAAGATAGAAAGCATGATAATCACCGTTGACCGCATGGAAAAGGGACTGAACAGCGAGCTTTCTGCCGTTCAGGAGGTTTACCGCGATTTAGGCGTTAAGGTTTGCTCTATCGTTAATATAAAGGATATTATTGCCGCTATTGAGAATGGAGTTATTGAGGGCAAGGAGTATTTGGGGGCAATGAGGGAGTACCGTGAGAAGTATGGGGTAGAGTAATTTTTTGTTTTTTTGTTTGGAATGTGTTGGAGGGGGATTTGGGATGCTTTGGTTTGATTCGGGGCGTGGATCACAGTTTGGTGGAGCGCTGCGGTCGGGTGCGTAGAAGCGTTGGAGTGCTTTGCAGAGCTGTTTGCGGCATATTGCTTTTGACACTACATTGTCACGGTGTTTTCGGTAGATTAAAATCTTGGTCGTAAATTTTTTGACCACATACTTGACCGCTTACACCAAATTCGGGGTGAAAAAATTCTATAATCGAGACGTGGCTCAGTTTGGTAGAGCGCTGCGTTCGGGACGCAGAGGTCGCGTGTTCAAATCACGTCGTCTCGACCACACAAACCGCTTTGTTAAGCCAATCGAGGCTTGCAGAGCGGTTTCATTTTTTATATATGCTGTAACATTTTGTTACCTCATCTTCAAAGCTACCGTTTTGGTAGTTTTGAGGGGCGCCCTATTTTAGGGCGGGTGTTTTTCTTCGCCGTATTCTTTGTTTTATGCGGCTCAATTTTTGAACCGCAAGGGAATTGAAACTTAATCTTTTGAAACACACAACCCGTGTGCAAATCGTCCCCGAGTTTGAGCAACTCAAAACTGTTGAAATGGCAGTTTTGAAACTAATTTCCATTATGGAAGTGAGGCTTTTGGAATATAACCTGTTTGGCATACACAAATAGTCTGCTACCACATGCACCGCTTCAATGACCAATGTATGGAAGGAAGATTAGTAAATAAGAGAAAGAGGAGACTTGCAGTGATTGAACACAACCCACACGATGCATCTGGTCAACTATCTGGTTATCTATATCAAGTGCTTTCAGCCCTTCTGCTCCTATTAGAAAGCAGAAATCCTGATTCTCAACTTTGCATTGAGAAATTTGATGATGTTGCTTTTGTGGAAAAAGACAGCCCACAAATAATG
>CAYMFX010000211.1:0-3585 GCA_964389845.1 uncultured Ruminiclostridium sp. | reverse complement strand
ATAGATTTACTTAAGATTGACCGCAGCTTGGTGTACGACATTGAGACCAATAAGACCGCAAGGCAGATAACAAAGGCTATTATGGATTTGGGTAAAGCCATGAACCTGACGCTGCTTGCCGAGGGCGTGGAAAATAATGAGCAGAGGGATATTTTAGAGAGCCTCGGCTGTGACGTTATACAAGGATTTTTGTACAGTAAGCCTCAGCCGGCAGCTATTGTGGAGAGGCAGTTCCTGATTCCCGCTATGGATAAGGATTTGGCAATGGAAAAGCAATAAGGAGGACAAATAACGTTGAATAATCCACATCAGCTAAGGGTTGCCGCTATACATGACCTTTCCGGCTTCGGGAGATGCTCCCTGGCTGTTATTATGCCGGTGCTGAGCGCAATGGGGATTCAGTGCTGTCCTGTGCCTACCGCCGTTTTGTCCACTCATACGGGGGGATTCGAGGATATTGCAATTAAGGATTTGACGGATTATCTCGCACCAACCCTTGCCCAATACAAAAAAATCGGAATAAGCTTTGACTCGGTTTACAGCGGTTTTTTGGCTTCGGCGGAGCAGATTGACCATTGCCTTGAATTTTTCTCGGCGTATAAGGATAGCCTTAAGGTAGTTGACCCTGTTATGGGCGACCACGGAAAGCTGTACCGCACATATACCCCAGAGCTTTGCAGGAGAATGGAGGAGCTTGTCAGCGTTGCGGACGTTATTACTCCAAATCTGACGGAAGCGGCTATACTGCTCGGCGAAAAGCACCCTTCGGAGCTTACGGGAGGAATGGTAAAGAGCTGGCTTGCCCGTCTTTGCGAGAAGGTCAAGGTGGCGGTTATTACGGGAGTTCCTCTTGCTGAGGGAGTTATGTCCAATGTGGGCTGCGACCGTGAGCACGGTGGCTTCTGGAGAGTGGACTGCGACTATGTTCCCGCAAGCTACCCCGGTACGGGGGATATTTTTGCAAGCGTTCTGACGGGAGGCTTGCTTTCGGGGGACAGCCTTCCCATTGCTATGGACAGGGCTACAATGTTTACGCAAATCGTTATTAAGAACACTTACAGCTACGGCTTGGAGCCGAGAAACGGGGTTTTATTTGAGCCGTATCTCAGCAGACTGCATGATGATCCGCCGTGCAGCTTTAAGCGGATTTAAAGTAAATAAAAAATTATTTGAAAATAAGGATATAAGCATGAGAATTATGATGGTTTTAAAAAAGCTTCTTAAATTGGGGGTTTCAATCGGACTTGCCTTTGCTGTCAACGGAACTATGTCTGAATACATTGCAGAGAGCCTCGAGTATAATGTAGACTTGAAACCGCATTTTATTGTGGTATTTACATTAGCGTTTTATGCTGCCTGCACCTTGACGGCTTTTTTATTTGATAAGGGCTTTGTTGTATTCTCTATAATAGCCTTTCCGCTTACTTACGCCATTGTGGGTGCTCTCGGCTTAGCGTCTCTTTCCGTTTTTGTTGTTTCCCTTACCGAATTTTGGGAGTATATTGTACTTGTTTTGGCTGCTGCGGCAATGCTTTGGGCGCCCATATTCGATGTTATAAGAGTTATACGGGGCGATGACTGATGAAGGCTTTAAGCGGATATATCTTAAAAACATAATAAATACATAATTAATATAAGAAGCTGTGATTTTCGGTTGAAGCAAGGCGTTTATTTTTGGGAGGAGATATATGTCATATATTGAGGAATTTAAGAAGGTGATTTTCGGTTATTCTTCCGATATAAAAAAATATCTTTCGGGAGACAAAAAGGATTATGTTTATTGCGGGGAAAAATCGCCCGATAACGGAACATACGACAAGAATTACAAGAACAGGAAACGGCTTTGCTACGCTCTTATGTACAATGTCTGTGAAATACCCGATAAAGAGAATTTAATCCGTGAATTATTTATTGAGGAGCTAAAGGATCGTGAAACCAACTCCTTTCAAGGCATAGGAGATAATCTTGAAATGCTTTCAAGCCTGCTTATGGAAATTGACGATCCCGCCGATAAGAAGCTTTTTGAACGAGCGAAAAATGCCAATTTTGACTGTGCCTGCGGATACGAGCCTCGGATCATCAAGCTTCCCCCTCTTGATGAATATTCGCTTTACGATTGTATAGAATCCCTTTCCGATTTAGGCGAAACCGAATTGATGTTAAAATTCACCGATGAATTTAAAAAGGGCGAGCTTGATTATAATGCCTTGCAGAAGCTGAGACATATTGCGGAATGGTGTACAAAACGGGATTGCGATAAGGAATTTGCGGCTGAAAGACTTTATGTATTATATCAAAACGAACCTCAGATTTTTGATACAAATACGGCGTTTCATGCGATATGCGACTATATTGAAGCTTTAGTTGAGAAGGGGAATATAAATGAGGCTGCTGAATTATTCGGCAGGTATTGGGAAATCGTTTCGAGCTACAAACGCAATTGCTATAAGTTAGGCTCGGTACTGATTTCAAAGGGAGCGGAAAATCCAGAAAAAATATGGTTCGATATTCTTCCCTTTATTCAGGCAGATTTAAAAAACAATATGGTTGCGCCGATATTTAAGGACATTATCCTTGACGCTTCAAGAATTGCAGGCGATTCAAAAACGGAGAAACAGCTTTTGAAATACTTCCATATACGTTGATATAGGATCTTATAACGGGAGGGACGGGAGATTATGGCTAATGAGGACAAAAAGGATTTTAACGCAATGCTTAAGGACGGTAAGGATATGCCGAAAACTCAGGTAATTACAGACAAAAAGAGTATTGAGAAGTACGGCGGCAATAAAATGTACTTTGCGCCGCCTATTGATTACGACAAGGTTATGAAAACTATTCCTTACGGTAAACTGACCACGGTGGGAGATATTCGGGAGTATTTTGCTGGATTAAACAATGCGGACTTCACGGAGCCTATAACTGCGGGAATTTTTGTTTCCATTGCCGCTTGGGCAAGCTTTCAGAGGAAGAAGGATGAAACGCCTTACTGGAGAACCCTTAAGTCGGGAGGCGAGCTTAATCCAAAGTATCCGGGAGGTGCAGAGGCTCAGAAGGAAAGGTTGGAGGAGGAAGGACACACCGTGTTAAAAAAGGGAAGGACTAATATAAGATATTATGTTAAGGATTATGAAAAGTCACTGTATAAGCTGAAGTGATTCTGTAAAATGTTGGTGTGCATTGTATTTGCATAATACATTTATGTAAATTGCAAAAAATATATTGCCTAACACTAAAATATAAGCATATTTTATACAAAATGCAGGAACTAAAAATTAAACTTGCAAAAACCACTTGACAAATGCTTCCAAAGTGAGTATAATATAACTTGTAGAGCAAAGGAGCTTAAGCAGACCTGTTACGTCAGGAATGCTAAAGCTCCTTATTTTTTTACAGAGAAAGGGGCAATCAATTATGATTACGGCAATGAGCCCTATGACGGAAACCACCAACATTACAGAAGCGGTGGAAGAAGCATTGGGCACGACAATTTTCGGTACTACGGGAGTATGGTTCCTTATTGGGGCGGCGTTGGTGTTCTTTATGCAGTGTGGCTTTGCGATGGTGGAAAGCGGATTTACTCGT
>CAYMFX010000210.1:0-3586 GCA_964389845.1 uncultured Ruminiclostridium sp. | reverse complement strand
GAGAGGGCGTCCCCTGTTCTTGTACAGCAGCACATTGTCCTGCGAGGTTATCCTCGCACGGTAATGTATTTTTTTACAGCCCCCTTGAAAAAATTCAAAAAAGGGTGTAAACTATAACATGTCGCTAAAGACTCCTGTGACAAGTGAAACGGGCGGGGTGCGCCGAATAGGAAGAAAGCCGGTGAAATCGGGCGGCTGCTCGTGGATACGGATTGACTGAATATGCAGTGTGCTTTGTTTGTTTCTGTTCACAAGGGGTCTTTAGAGACATTATATTTGTTAAAAAAGTTAAATTAAACAACAGCTTGCATAAAAAAGGGAAAGAGGAATTGTAAAATGCAGGAAATAACCGAAGCCTCGTCAAGAGACGATTTCATATCAAAAATAAACGGTAAATCCGACCGGTTCTCAAAAAGCCAGCGTCTCATTGCCGAATTTATAACCGAGCATTATGAACAGGCGGCATATATGACCGCCTCCCGATTGGGCAGCGCTGTAAACGTAAGTGAAAGCACAGTAGTGCGGTTTGCAATTGAAATGGGCTACGAGGGCTATCCCGAAATGCAGAAGGAGCTGCAAAGCTACAGCAAAACCCGTCTCACCGCTCTGCAAAGACTTGATATAACCAACCACCGAATCGATTCGGACAATGTTCTGAAAAGCGTTTTGCTTCAAGACATAGACAGAATAAGGGCAACGGTGGAGGCAATTGACGAAAATGCCTTTAACGAAGCGATAGACAAAATAATTTCCGCCGAAAATATTTACATCTTCGGCGCTATGAGCAGCAACGCCTTAGCCCGTTTTCTCGACAACTATTTTCAGCTTATATTCAGTAACGTTCATTTTGTTCAGCCCGTAAACACAAGCGGAATCTATCAGCAGCTTATTCGGGTAGGCAAAAAGGACGTGTTTATCGGACTGAGCTTTCCCCGCTACTGCATCAGCACCGCCAATGCCGCCAAATATGCGGCTTCCTGCGGAGCAAATATAATTGCAATAACCGACAGCGCTGCATCGCCCTTAGGCTCCATTGCCCACCAGGTGCTTTTGGCAAAAAGCGATATGGTAAGCTTCGCCGACAGCCTTGTTGCTCCTTTAAGCCTTATAAACGCAATAATCGTTGCCGTCGGAATGAAGCGCAAGGGCGAATTGGAAAATACCTTGACGAGGCTTGAAAATATGTGGGACGAAAACGGCGTGTATAATACTAATCCTTGAGCAAGATACAGAAACGATTATTTGGAGGAAGTCATGAAGGTAGTTATTATCGGCGGAGGAGCGGCAGGGTGTTACTCTGCTGTTTTTTCTGCCCGAAAAGGCGGCAGCGTAACAATATTGGAGCCAAACGGAAAAATAGGAAGAAAGTTAGGCTTAACGGGAAAAGGCCGCTGCAATATTACAAACAACTGCGATTTCGACACACTTATGAAAAACATTTACCGCAATCCCTCTTTCCTTTACAGCGCCTTCTCGGCAGCCGGAACAGAGGACTGCATTGAGTTTTACGAGGAGTTAGGGGTTGCTCTGAAAACCGAAAGAGGGGGACGGGTGTTTCCGGTATCCGATAAGGCGTCCGATATAGTCAGGGCTTTGGAGAAAGAGCTTATAAGACTTAACGTTAAGCTTGAACAATGCCGCGCCTTATCCGTAGAAACCGAAAACGGCAGGGTGACGGGAGTTAATACGGACAAAGGCTTCTTCCCCGCACAAAAAGTTATTTTGGCAACAGGCGGGCTCTCCTATCCCGCAACAGGCTCCACAGGAGACGGCTACAGGATTGCCAAAGCCTTAGGTCACACCGTCACAAGGCTTTCCCCTTCTCTTGTTCCAATGGAAACAGAGGAGGATTGCAGCGAAATGGCGGGATTGACCGTAAAAAACTGCGTCCTTACCTTATACGATACAAGGAACAATAAAAATCTTTTTTCCGAGCTTGGCGAAATGAGCTTTGAAGCCTACGGAATAGGAGGCGCTCTCACCTTAAGCGCCTCCTCCTGCATTTCCGAAATCGAAAAAGAAAGATATTCGGTTTCAATAGACCTAAAACCCGCTCTTGACAGTAAAAAGTTAGACAACAGACTGCTTCGTGAAATTTCCTCTGCCCCCTCAGGAACCGTTTCCGAAATAGTCCGCACCTTAGTGCCGCAAAAATTGGTGAAAACGGTTTTGAAGCGTTCGGGAGCCGAGGGCGAAAAAAGCTCCTCCCGGCTGTCCAAGGTCTCCCGTAAAGCAATAGCGTCTGTATTAAAGGATTTACGCTTTACAATAAAGGGCTTTCGTCCCATAAAGGAAGCAATAATCACTGACGGCGGAATTTCCGTCAAGGAGATAAACCCTTCGGATATGCAGTCCAAGTTGGTTTCGGGTCTGCATTTTGCGGGAGAAATTATCGACGTATCGGGATATACGGGAGGCTTTAACCTTCAAATAGCCTTCTCCACCGCAAAAGCGGCAAGCAAATAATCGACCTCCTCGGAGGCTTCCGAGTAAGTCTTATCATTATAAGAATATCTTAACTATTTCCTTTGCCCAATTAAGATAATTCGGAACAATGGAATCAAGCTTTTGTATTGCCTCGGCAATATCCTGCTCCGAAAGCTCGCCTAACCTTTGAAATACGGTTCCCGCAGCTTTACTGTCGCCTAAAGCAATCATCGCTTTAGCATGGTCGCCGAATGCAAAATACTTACCTATTGCCAGCGCTCCCAAAGAAAAATCCCCAACAGCTACCGCGCCCGCAGAAATAATTCCCAAAGCAATGGCTCCCGCCGCAAACACGCCAATTGCAAAACAGCCTGCCGCCAGTATTCCCAATGCAAGCATACCGAAAGAAAGCAAGCCTACCGACAGCGTGCCGAATGAAAATAATCCAATGGAAAGCAGTCCCAAGGACACAACGCCTTGTGCCTTAAGACCGACGGCAATCACGCCCTTTGCATTTAATCCTACTGCCACAAATCCCTTTGCATTTTTCCCGATATGCCACAGCGGCATACCCAATACCGTCTTTTCGCTTTTTCTTTCACGCAGCCGTATTCTGAATAAGCTAACTGTTTTCTCATTTTCTGAGTGTTCATTGTCCTCTGTTTTTTCAGATTCCGTATGCCTGCCGCCTTCTGTTTTCTCCGAATCCTCCGTATCCTTAAGGAGATAATCCAACGAACAGTTATACAGCTCGCTGATACGTATCAGCTTATCTGTTTCGGGATAAGTAATATCGCTTTCCCATTTGCTGATAGCCTGTCGGGAAACTCCGAGAATATCTGCAAGCTGTTCTTGAGTGTAGTTGTTTTCTCTTCTTTTCTTTGACAATTTGTCGCCTAATGTCATAGCGGTTCCTCCAATACAAGAAATTTTGATAATACTAATGATACACATTTCGGGGTAAAACGCCACCGCCGTCAAGGTTCTAAATGTAAACTACAGGTTGCATTGCCCATTTTTAGGCACAAACAGGGGACGCCCTCTCTTGCAGGGCGTCCCCTCTTCCAAAACGCCCCACAGGGGCATTATGGATTTCACCCCTTGCGGAGCGCTTGACGCTTAGAGCGTTTCGCCCTCTGCGGAGGGCGACCAAAGGGAC
>CAYMFX010000209.1:0-3600 GCA_964389845.1 uncultured Ruminiclostridium sp. | reverse complement strand
TGTCCGCCGCCGATAAGAAAAAGCTTGACGGTGTGGCGGCTTCGGCTAATAATTACACGCACCCCACCGTAGCAGGAAACAAGCATATTCCCGCAGGCGGTTCAAGCGGACAAATTTTGAGGTGGAGCGCCGACGGCACGGCGGTGTGGGGCAATGACAATAATACCACCTATTCCGCCGCTACTCAGTCCGCTAACGGTCTGATGAGCGCTGCTGATAAGAAGAAACTGGACGGTGTAGCGGCTTCGGCTAACAATTACAGTCTGCCCCTTGCTTCTGCTTCGGTAAGAGGCGGCGCAAAAATCGGGTATACGCCAAACGGAAAAAATTATCCGGTTCAGCTCAGCAATGAACAGATGTTTGTTAATGTGCCGTGGACAGATACTAATACAACCTATTCCGCCGCTACTGCCGCTCCGAAAGCAAACGGCACAGCAGCAGTCGGCACGTCTGCCAAATATGCAAGGGAAGACCATGTACACCCTCTTCAGACCTCTGTTTCAGGCAATGCGGGAACGGCGACAAAATTACAGACTGCGAGACAGATAAACGGAACGGATTTCAATGGCTCCGCAAATATCACTACGTCTAAATGGGGTACTGCAAGAACAATAGAAATCACCGGAGACACTGTCGGTTCAGTAGTTATAGACGGCAGTGCTAACAAGAATATTGCCATAATCAGACGTGGATGTATGGTTGGTCAAACCGGCAACACAACAGCAAATCCATGGTTTAAATTTGCAAGTTTACAAACGCCTTCGGCATATTATGACGGACACATTGCATTCCATGTTTATCAAAATTATGGAGATTTGTCAACAAAAATGGGTATATTGAAGATTCATATTCGTACCCATGCTAATAATTATTGGGAGCAGAGCGAAATTGTATGGGAACACGTATCATCAAGTATCCCGGTAACCGATTTCGTTTTAGTCCATACAGCAAGCAATGTTGCACCGTGTATTGTTGAGTTGTGGTGTAAGTGTGAAGCCGCATATGCCGGATACCATTTTGACGTCATATCCGAAGGCGATAGATTTAACAGAAACTCCCGATGGACATTATACAATACTCCTGTAGGAGCAGCAGCTGTTACAGCCGGAAGAGTAAATCAAAACAGTACCATTTTGGCTTTACAAAATTCAATATCCGGCAATGCGGCTACTGCTACTAAATCCACACAAGACAGTGCAGGACAGCAAATAAGCACAACATATATCAAGGGCTTGTCTGTAAACGGAAAGGTTATCACCTACACAAAGGGCGACGGCACTACCGGGACTATAACAACACAGGACACCAATACCACTTACAATGCTGCCACTCAGTCGGTGGCGGGCTTGATGTCCGCCGCCGATAAGAAAAAGCTTGACGGTGTGGCGGCTTCGGCTAATAATTACACGCACCCCACCGTAGCAGGAAACAAGCATATTCCCGCAGGCGGTTCAAGCGGACAAATTTTGAGGTGGAGCGCCGACGGCACGGCGGTGTGGGGCAATGACAATAATACCACCTATTCCGCCGCTACTCAGTCCGCTAACGGTCTGATGAGCGCTGCTGATAAGAAGAAACTGGACGGTGTAGCGGCTTCGGCTAACAATTACAGTCTGCCCCTTGCTTCTGCTTCGGTAAGAGGCGGCGCAAAAATCGGGTATACGCCAAACGGAAAAAATTATCCGGTTCAGCTCAGCAATGAACAGATGTTTGTTAATGTGCCTTGGGAAAATACCATGTACGGGAATATGACAGGAGCCGCCGCCAGCGCAGCGGGTAAGGCGGGACTTGTGCCCGCACCTGCGGCGGGCAAACAGACAAGCTTCCTCAGGGGCGACGGTACATGGCAGACACCGCCCGATACCAATACCACCTATTCGGCGGCTACCACGACAACAGCGGGCTTGATGTCGGCGGCTGACAAAAGCAAGCTCAATAACACAATGTCGGTTACCTCTATTGTTCAAGGAGTATTTGGTAGTATTAGTCCTTCCGGCGGCTATTATTATATTCCAAATTTAAGCAGAGCAACAAAGGCACTTGTGGAGTTTTGGGGAGAAACACATGGTCAAACCACCAATTATTCGCACTATGGTTCACGGATGTTCACAGGAGTATCGCCAAATATGACTGCCATAGCTGTATCGCCTATTTTTTCCGGAATAGACAAAAGCGTACAATGCGGAATGGATGCAGCCGGCAGACCCTTTTTCGCAGGCAATGTTAATGGCGGTGATTATTACAGAGTCACATGGTTTTTATAAGGAGGTATGAAAAATGATCGTTTTTGAAAACGGAGGGTGGCAGATGAATTCGGATTACCCCGATACCAATTATTTAGAGGGGACAAACGAACATAAGCCCAAATGGGTGGTGCACGATAATTCCGAGGTTGCGGCTAAGATTATGTCAACGCTCTGCTGGGAACCTGTTGAGGACGAAAACGGACGGCTAATCGATGTTGTTCCCGTCGAGCCGCCCGAGAGCGACAAGGAAAAGATAACTGCCTTAAAAAATCGGCTTGAGGAGTTAGACAGGCAGGCTATTCGTCCGCTTAGGGCTATTGCGGCGGGGAACGATACGGAAGCCGATAGAGATGTTTTGGCAGATTTGGAAGAGCAGGCAGAGGAAATCAGACTGCAAATTGCTAAGTTGGAGGGATAACGTAAATGGACAGTACATTTATTTCAAGAGCAGAACACGAAGAATTTTGCAAGAGAATTGAGGAAGAGAATCATAGGCAGAACAAAAGGATTGATATATTGGAGGATAGCGTGAAGCAGATAGGCGGGCTTGCAACCTCTGTAGAAAAGCTTGCTGTCAATATGGAAAGTATGGTTAAGGAACAGGAAAAACAGGGAAAACGGCTTGAAACACTTGAAAGCAGGGACGGTCAGAAGTGGCGTAAGGTAGTGGAAGCTGTTATTACTGTTGTGGTGAGCGGTGTGGTTGGCTTTTTGCTTGCGCACCTTGGAATGTGAAAGGAGGTGAGGAGAAAATGAACAAAATCGACTGGAAACGAAAGCTTACAAGCCGTAAGCTGTGGGTTGCGGTTGTGGGGCTTGCAACAGGTTTAATTGTCGCATTCGGCGGCAGTGAGGAGACAACTCAAACGGTTAGCGGCTGCATTATGTCAACGGCAAGCGTTATCTCTTACATAGTGGGCGAGGGCATGTCTGACGCAGCGGGCGCTTCAACAAGCATAACAAAGGAAAACGATAATAATAAGGAGGATTAAAATCATGTCAATTAGAATTCAAGGAGTAGACATCAGCTACTGCCAACAGGGCTTAAGCTACGAAAAGCTCAAGGAGGACGGCATTAAGTTTGCAATTATCAGAACAAGCTACACGGGAACAGGCTCTCACAGGCAAGCCGCCGACAATCTGCTTAACAGACACGTCAACGGTTGTATTTCACAGGGCATTGACTACGGCTTCTATCATTATTCCTGCGCTTTAAATATTGAGGAAGCAAAAAAGGAAGCACGATTCTGTGTAGAGCAGATTAAGCAGTACCCTCTTCCCAAATACCCCGTTTTCTTCGACGCCGAGGAAATGCAGATTGCTGACCTTGGAAAGAAAGCGGCAACAGATATTG
>CAYMFX010000208.1:0-3633 GCA_964389845.1 uncultured Ruminiclostridium sp. | reverse complement strand
GGATTGAATTTTTAAGCACAACACAAAAATAAATTTCAAAAACCGCTGTTTTTTACAGACCCCTTTATTTTTATCACGCTAATCTCCTGTCAACTGAATTTATAGGTTTCCACCCAATTAATAAACGATTCCAAATCATCTCCGGGGTCGGGATTCCATTTTAGCTTGCCGTTTTTGAGAAGCTCACAGATCTCCCTCGCCTCAGACAGCTTATAATCCGCATCGCCGTAAAGGTAATTAAACAAGCCCCGAAGCCGCATTCCGTCTATTTTGGGGTGATTTTTGCAGTAGCGAAGCGCCACTCCCTTAATGTTCTTCACACCGGTATTTTTCACAAGCATAAGAGTCCAAATGAGGTCAAAATCTCCGTTTACCGCATGATCAACGAACATATCCGCTAACTTTCTGCAATACTCGGGGTCGTCGTGATTTGCCCAGTTCTGCATAATGGTATCACACTGGAAGGAGGGATATTTAATAAGCACATCGGTGACGGCATATACTGTCTCCTTAGCAATCGGACGGGTGTATGCGGTGACACTCCTGCTGTATACATCGTCATATTTCCCTTTACAAAGCACATACTCGCCGTTTATAAGCTGAATATCGTTCATAGCCTTGATAAAAGGATCGCCTATAGCTCTATAAAGGGGGTTTGTTATATGACCAATGGAAGAATAACGCTTGTCGGGATTGGCTTTCTTTGCATGCTCTTCAAACCATTTTATATCAATATTGCCCGTCATCAGGCGAGTAATCGTTTCGGAATAAATGTAATCATTCTTATGCTTTGAGCTGCCGTTAAGCTCTGCGGCGAGATTTTTCAGCCCATCGTTATCTGTTTTCAGAATTGAGATTCCAAGGGCAATATCAAGCCACCTTATTGTGTCCTTGTTGTCAAATTCACGGTAGATTTTCTCTATTTCTGCTCCGAATTTGCCCTCCAGAGCATACAGCATCGAATTAGCGTCTGCCTTGCCCTTAAGCATAGCTGCGTCGGTCTTCTTAAGTGCCTGTGAGAATGTAATCCTATTGCCGTTCATATCAATCAAAAGCTCGTCAATCAGCTTTGCAGTCAGCCTGCTTGACCATTCCGACGAAGCATTTCTCATTGCCTCCAAAACCTCATCGGGCTTTTTCTTCGCCATATTCTCGAAAAAATCCGCCGCTTCGGAGCAGTCAAGCTCCGCCAGCGCCGAGAGTGCAGCCGCTTTCAGCTTGCCCTTCTCGGTCTTTGTGAATTCCAGAAGCTTTTCAAAATTGCTCTTATCGTGCCTTAGTGCGTGAATAAGCGCCCTGCGAATGTCCTTTTCGGAGCTTTCAAGCTGTTCGAGATAAAAAGCGTTCTCTTCCCCGCCGCCAAGCTGTTCTATAAGCGCTGTGCGGCGGAGCATTTCTTTCCTGCCCTTAGGGTCAAAACCCTTTTTCAGCAAGGGAATCATTTCCTTGCCAATATCGAGTATGGAATCTTCCACCAAGTCCGCCAGCTCGGAATAGGCTGCGCCCAAACTGGTGACAAGCAGGGGCTTTATACGGTAATCCCGCAGAAGCTCCGGCTCGCTGCTGCGAATCTCTTGAAATGCGTTGAACTGCCCGCCGCCTGTTTTCGTCAAGGCGTCGATTGCTTGAGACAGCTTGGAATAGGGAACTTCTTTAACGCTCCCCGACTGCTCTACAGGAATATCCGTAAGCTCTCCAACCACATCGGTTGCCCCCAAAGTACAAATAACGGAGTCTGCAAGGGTTATGGCATCAAGCAGGGTTCCCGCCTTATCCTCGCATTTATCGGAGAGAAGAAGACCGGTCAGCTCGCTTATTTTCTTGAATACAGGAGAAGCTCCTTCAAGCGGCTTGAATCCCTCGGCAGCCTTCTTCAAGCGGAAATCCTCGGACAGCAGGGAAGTACCCGCTATAGAAGCTGTACGCAGGCGGTCTTTAAGCTCGTAAAGAGGTGTAATATTCATGTTGGTTCCTCCTTAATACAACAGTCTGACAACAACGTCTTCGCTGTCGGGAATAATGCACAATGGCTGAGCGCACAGGCGGCGCAGCTCCGCATTGTAGAAAAAGCCGCACAGCATAGTGCCGTTTTCCAGATATGCCTTGTTGGGGAGCATATACAGCCGTTCCACAGTTGGCTCTATGTCGGGGCAGTCCTTGAGCAGAACGGTATCTCCGCCCTTGGATTTTAGCGCTGTGCCGTCTGTGGTCTCGCCTATTTTGGAGAATGCAACTATCTTGAAAACCACGGGGCTTGCAATGGCGTTTTTCAGCGTGTTCTTTACTTCCTTAGAAATGCCGCCTATGGACTGAGCCGCAAAGCTACGCAGCTTTTTGTAGTCGTCAGTTTCTGCATCTATATATTCTGTGCTCTCCCAGCGGACACGCACTGTGCCGTCGCCGGGGTAGACCGCCATTGACGGTGTTGTTACTACCCCGAATATCGAATCGTCTGCTTTAACATATTTCAGGGACTTTAAAGGGCGGTAATTCTTCGTCATGTAAACAGTTCCGTCTGCAAGGTCGGTCCAAATACCGCTGTCAATGTACTCTTTTCTTGCCTCATCGAAGTTTACCCAAAAGGACAGCTGCATAAGCCGCACATTTTTTTTGCATTTTCCGATAGCTTCCAATTCGGAAAGCTTCCATGCACCGCCTAACTCTTCATACAAAACAGTGTCGTCGCCCGAAACATCGTTGTTTTCTAATTTTTCATTTATGTACCGGCGAGATTTTTTAAGAAGAGAATACAATTTTTCCAGTGTGTCAATGGAGTTATCATAATGAATCTCCAAATTGTCCTTCTGATACTCGGTGATCTCGATAATAAGGCGGTTAAACAATCTTTGAGGACCTACCAAATAATAATCGCCAAGCTGCTTTGAAATATCCTGATAGGTCTTGAGTGACGTGCCGCCCATTGTACCTAAACCTGCCGCCATAAGATCCTTGACCGCTTTTTCAACAAGGTCAAGTCCTGCAAGCTGTGTTTCAAGCTTTTTTGCTTTCGCCCTGCCTGCCGCTTTCGCCGCAGAAGCCTTTTTCTTAGCCAATTTCTCAGCTTCCTCAGGCGTCATTTCCTCGGGAGATTTGGCAGGTGCGGATTTAGCCGCTAATTTATTGCGCTTTTTTGTGATGTCATCCGGAATTTCGCAAATCTCGAATTTTTTCTCGGACATCATCTCATACAGCAGACCGAGGCAGTGCTTGCAGGGAAACTGTCTGCTCGGACAGGAACAGCGATAGACGGGGTGTTCCTCGTCAATGAAATCTGCAGAGGTGGTGTAAGGGTTCTTGCCGCTGCCCTTGCATTCGCCCATGTAGAATGTGTCGTCCTCAGAGCGCCAAAGCTTTAAAAAGCTTCCGCCTGTTGAAAGCTTTTTGCCGTTAGAGGCGGCAGCAGCATTAGGCGCAATCGCCGTGATAGATTGTTCGGTGATTTTTCTCATTTTCAAACTCCTTCATTAAATATGCGGATTATACCGCTGAGTTTACCGAATTAAACAGAAAGTTAGACCTGCTTATATTATAATATACATTGAAATAATAGTCAAGGCGACGGAACAATTTTTATCCTCTTATACTAGGGGCTATCTGAAAAGTCGCAATTTGCACAATTTCTACTAACTGCGG
>CAYMFX010000207.1:0-3646 GCA_964389845.1 uncultured Ruminiclostridium sp. | reverse complement strand
CGTTAATCATATAACTTTTAGTGAGGTGAAACCATATGTTTTAAGTGAAAAAATGTGGTTAGGATACAACAGCGGTCACTTTTGGTTTAGAGTGCCCAATTATTACGAAGCTAAAGGTACTGATTATAAAGAAGACAATGGAAAAAAATGGAGAAGAATGGGTAATAGTTGTTGGTTTACGAATATTGATATACCTAAACGTCATATTCCTTTAGATCTATATTCTAAATTTAATGAGGAAAAATATCCGAAATATGATGACTATAAAGCTATAGAATGTGGAACTACAAAGGAAATTCCTGAAGATTATTTTGAACCTATCGGTGTTCCAGTTACATATCTTCCTTATCATTGTTCAGAGCAATTTGAAATATTGGATATTGTAACTCCTAAGCTAAACGGAAAATCGAAATATAAGAGGCTCATTATCCGAAGGAGGAATGAGAAATAATGAAAATAGACAGAATTAACATTACTGTTAAGGATTTATGCAACGGTTATGAAGAAAAAGGCGGAAACAACGGAATAGAAGGAATTATTGCATATAACGGAATGTTAGACGTAAGACCTGCATATCAAAGAGAATTTATATATGATTCAAAGAAACGTGATGAGGTTATCAGAACCGTTTTAAAAGGTTTTCCTTTAAATACAATGTATTGGTATAAGGTTTCCGATAATCATTATGAATTAATGGACGGACAGCAAAGGACAATTTCAATTTGTAAATACGTTGCTGAAAAGTATCAGTCATATTCTGTTGATGAAAAATATTATTTTAATCAGCCTGAAGATATTAAAAAAAGAATTAATGATTATAATTTAGATATTTTCATATGCAGCGGAACACAATCCGAAGCTTTAGACTGGTTTAAAGTAATTAATATAGCAGGAATACCGCTTAACTCTCAGGAAATGCGCAATGCAGTTTATACAGGCTCATGGCTATCCAATGCCAAGTTTCATTTTTCTAAGCCCAATTGTGCCGCATACAATCTTGCAAAGGATTATATAAAAGGAAATCCAATCAGACAGGAAATTTTAGAAACTGCAATAAAATGGATAGCTGATAGAGATAATATAAAATCTGTTGAGGAATATATGGCAGTACACCAAAACGATAGCAATGCTAATATTCTTTGGGCATATTTTAAGCAGGTTATTGATTGGGTAAATACAATCTTTCCTGTTAAACGCAAGGAAATGAGGGGCGTTGAATGGGGATTACTATATAACGAACTAAAAAATACCGATTTTGATTCTTCATTTTTGGAAGAGCAAGTAAAAAGATTAATGATTGATGATGATGTAACAAATAAAAAAGGAATTTATTTATATGTGTTAAAGGGCGATGAAAAATTCCTAAATATACGACAATTTAGTGAAAATGAAAAAAGAGAAGCATATGAACGTCAAAACGGAATTTGTAAAAAATGCAACAAAGCTTTTAAGTATGAGGAAATGCAAGGCGACCATATTACTCCTTGGAGCAAAGGGGGAAAAACAAAAGCCGAAAACTGTCAAATGCTTTGTGAAGAGTGTAATAGAAAAAAATCTAATGTATAAGAGGTTTTATGGAAAAATTTCAGATAAAGTATGACAACACCATTTCGGAAATCGAAACCGGCTACAAGCTGTTCCAAAAAAAGTACATGATGAAAAGAAACGTTATCTTCAGCATTGTGTACGGAATTGCGGCGGCTATAGGCGTGGATTTTCTCATTCACAATTACAAGAATATGGCGGGGTACGTACTGCTTGTAATAGGCTTGGGAATGCTGTTTTCCACATGGGCGAGACCTGTTTATGCAAGAAAAAAGCTTATAAAAACTTTACAAAGCTTTGACGAAGAAAAATATTCGGCAGAATTTGAGGAGACGAAAATAACCGTTGATACCGAGATACTGCCCGATGAAGAAACCGAGGTTGTGGCAGTTACTCCCCATGGCGTTATGACAGTGGGGGAGGACGTGGAGATTCCCGAGGATAAGATTATAAAGCACGAGAAAACGGAAATTGAGCTTAACGCAAATACCTTGGATTCAATGGAGACGGAGGAGCTGTTCTTGCTGTTTCTCAACAGGTCTCTGATATATATCTTTCCCAAAAGGTGCTTATCCGATGAGGAGAAGGACAAACTGCACAATTATTTTGACGACAAAAATATCTGATAATTAACAAGAAGGAATTGCAATAATGGACGAAAACAACACTACAGAAACCTCAACCGAAAAACTGATTCAAGTGGACATCGACAAGGAGATGAGAAAATCATTTCTCGAATATTCTATGTCGGTTATTGTTCAAAGAGCCTTGCCCGATGTAAGAGACGGCTTTAAGCCCGTTCACAGGCGTATTATTTACACCATGGACGAATCGGGCAATACCTACGACCACCCCTACAGAAAATGCGCCTATACGGTAGGCGAGGTTCTCGGTAAGTACCACCCTCACGGCGACGCTTCGGTATATGACGCAATGGTAAGACTTGCTCAGGATTTCAGCATGAGGTACCCTCTTGTGGACGGTCACGGAAACTTTGGTTCGATTGACGGCGACCCCCCTGCCGCTTACCGTTACACGGAAGCAAGAATGAGCAAAATTGCCGGGGAAATGATGGCGGATATCGGAAAGAATACTGTTGACTTCGGCACTAACTACGATGACAAGCTGCCGGAGCCTACGGTGCTACCCAGCCGCTTTCCCAATCTGCTTGTGAATGGAAGCACGGGTATTGCGGTAGGTATGGCTACCAATATTCCTCCTCATAATCTCCGTGAGGTTGTGGAGGCTATTAATCTGCTGATTAAGAACCCCGACGCTGCCCCCGAGGAAATAATGTCGGTCATAAAAGGTCCAGACTTCCCTACTGGCGGTATCATTATGGGACGGGCAGGAATGAGAAGCGCTTATATGACGGGCAGGGGCAAAATTACGCTCAGAGGACGTGCGGAAATCGTAGAGGAAAAAACTCATACCCGTATTGTGGTTACGGAAATTCCCTATATGGTCAATAAAACAAGGCTTCTTGAAAATATCGGCGCTTTAATGAAGGACAAGCGCATTGAAGGAATTTCCACGCTCCGTGACGAAAGTGACAGAACGGGTATGAAAATCGTTATGGAGCTTAAGAGAGACGCTAACGCAAGCGTAGTGCTCAATAAGCTGTATAACTATACTCAGCTTCAGGATACCGTTGGCGTTATTATGTTAGCGTTAGTGAACGGTGCGCCTAAGATACTGACTCTCAAGGAAATGATAGCCGAGTATATAAAGTTCCAGGAGGACGTAGTAAGAAGAAGGACCGCCTACGATTTGGAGAAGGCAAAGCAGAGAGCCCATTTGTTGCAGGGCTTTATGCTTGCAATTGACAATATAGACGAGGTTATTGCAATTCTCCGTTCCAGCAAAACAGTTCAGGAGGGCAAGGACAGGCTTATGGAGAGATTCAAGGAAGCCGATTTGTCCAACCTTTTGCACAGAGCAATGGACGAGAAGTACAAGGATATTGTTTTCGAGCATACTATCGGTCTTTCCTCGGAGCAGGCGGACGCTATTGTACAAATGAGACTTGCACAGCTCACAGGCTTGGAGCGGGAGAAGATAGAGAGCGAGCTTGCCGACCTTATGGCAAAGATTCATGAGT
>CAYMFX010000206.1:0-3662 GCA_964389845.1 uncultured Ruminiclostridium sp. | reverse complement strand
GCTATCTTACTCACCTTAAATGCCTTGAAAACGTGGGTATGACCTCCATTAAGCCCATAGAGTACGAGGGAAAGCAGATTATACCCTTGCAGTTTTTGAAGGCGGTGCTTCCCGACCCTGCCTCTTTGGGACCCAGAACAGTTGGAAAAACCAACATTGGCTGCATTATGCAGGGCAAGAAGGAGGGCAAGGACGTAAAATATTACGTTTACAATATCTGCGACCACCAGGAGTGCTACAAGGAGGTGGGGAGTCAGGCGATAAGCTATACCACCGGCGTTCCCGCAATGATAGGCGCTATGATGCTTATGACCGGCACTTGGAAGGGCAGCGGCGTTTTCAATATCGAGGAGTTTGATCCCGACCCCTTTATGGATGCTTTGAATAAGTGGGGGCTCCCTTGGAAGGAAAGCTTCGACCCCACTTTGGTAGAATAAAATGAACAACGAGCTTAGAAAAATTCCAACCCCTGCATATATTATAGACCAGCCTTCTTTAATAAAAAATCTTGAATTGCTGCAAAAGGTGGAAAATGAATCGGGAGCAAAAATACTGCTGGCTCAAAAGTGCTACTCCGTTTATCAAACCTACCCCTTGATAGCTCAATATATAAGCGGCACTACCGCCAGCGGACTGTATGAGGCACGGTTGGGCTATGAGGAAATGGGTAAAAAAACGGGCAGTGAAAATCATATTTTTTCCCCCGCCTATCTTGACAATGAGTTTGACGAAATAGCGTCCATATGCGATCATATCAGCTTTAACAGCGCCGCTCAGTATGAGAAATTCAAGGACAGGGCAAAAAACGCTTCCTGCGGTATCAGGATAAACCCCGAATTCTCAACGGGCGAGCATGATATGTATGATCCTTGCGGAAGATATTCACGGCTTGGCACAACAAGAGCCAATCTGCCCGATTTGCCGCAAGGGGTGGAGGGACTGCATTTTCACACCTTGTGCGAGCAGAACTCCGACGACTTAGCGGTAACGGCAAAGGCAGTTGAGGAGCGGTTCGCAGACTACTTGCCCAAAATCAAATGGCTTAATATGGGCGGAGGACACCACATAACCCGCCCCGATTATGACGTTGACCTGCTTATAAAAACAGTAAGGCATTTCAGCGATAAATACGGCGTTCAGGTGTACCTTGAACCGGGTGAGGCGGTGGCGCTGAACGCAGGTCTGCTTGCGGCATCGGTGCTTGATATTGTGCATAACGAAAAGGATATTGCTATTCTTGACGCTTCCGCCGCCTGTCATATGCCGGACGTTCTTGAAGTGCCTTACCGCCCGGATATTGAGGGCTCGGGAAAACCGGGAGAAAAGCCTTACGAATACCGTTTCGGCGGCAACACCTGTCTTGCGGGAGACATAATAGGCGATTACAGCTTCGATAAGCCCTTGAAAATCGGGGACAGGCTTTATTTTAAGGATATGGCAATATACTCAATGGTGAAAAACAACACCTTTAACGGAATGAAGCTTCCCGATATTTATCTTTGGGACGGTGAAAAAGCTGTACTTATAAAAAAATTCGGATATAAGGATTTTAAAGACAGGCTGTAATACTATTTCTAATTTAAAAACGTTCTTTGAACGTTTTTAAAGGTTCCGCTTTCAGCGGAACCGACGTGACTTCGTCACGTCAAGAAATAGTATTGAACGTACATTTTTGCACAATTGACTTGAAGAGCGGAGGTAAGGGATTATGGTTCGAGAAATAAAATCAGATGAGCGGCAAGAGCTGTTGGAATTATATTTGTCATTGCATGAAGACTCTATTCCCGAACAATCCGAAACTTTAGAAAATGCTTGGAATGAAATCATAAACGATAAAAATCATCATTTATTAGTGAATGTCATTGACGGAAAAATCGTTTCATCCTGCGTATGCGTCATTATTCCAAATTTAACACGGGGAATACGTCCATATGCTTTTATAGAAAATGTAGTTACCCTTGAAAAATACAAGGGACACGGATATGCTACGGAATGCTTAAATTACGCTAAAAATTTAGCGAAAGAAAGTAATTGCTACAAAATAATGCTTCTTACGGGCTCAAAAGATGAAAAAATACTTTCATTTTACAGAAACGCCGGTTTTAACAGCAGCGACAAGACTGCGTTTATTCAATGGATTGAATAATGTCGAATGCTGACGGAATGAAAATTTATTGTCCAATCAAGATTAGGAGCGGTAAAAATGGCAAAATACAAAATGGAATATTGGTTTGAATGGGGCGGTACTTGTCTTTGGTCAGCAGATGACGCTACGAGAAAAGAATTCAGCTATGCTGTTGATGAACAGAAACTGCCGATTTCCGCAAAATTAAAAAACCTTCTTTGGTATTTACAGGCATATCACGAAAATATGATGGATATGGATAATGCTCCGGACGATTCTCCGTGGTGGACAGAAGAAGATACCATTATGTTTGAAAAAAAGAAGAAATTTGCCTATGAACAGCTCTGCCAAGAACTTGGTGAAGAATATGAAATTGTTTACTCATGCTAAGAACGGTTATAACGGTAAATTTCAAATTGATTAGGGCGTATCTGAAAACAAAGCAATTTTGTGCAATTTCGCTAAATGCGTGGCGATTTCAAGGAAAAAAGCGCAGGAATACTAAAGTATTCCGAGCATTTTTGACGCAGAAAGCGCCCGCAGTTAGTAGAAATTGTGCAAATTGCGACTTTTCAGATAGCCCCTAATTATATTTCTCTTTTGTGTTATCGAAAAAGGGCTATTCTATTTTTGTACGTGATAATGAGGAGACGCACTAATGAATTATACGGAGCTGTTTAATAGCCTGCACCCGGGTTTCTTCCGGGAGGAAAGCATTCGTGCTCTGCCCGTGGATTGGGTATTCACGGAATTGGTTATGGATCTGCGCAAGGATTTGCCGAATGTGACGCCGCCCCACTGCCTGAATGGAATAACATTCGGCGAGTATCACGGTGAGCTTGCGGCGCTGCGGAATGCGGTTCGCTTGGTGGACGAGGATTGGCTGCAATACTTCAAGGAAGGAGATCGGTTTTATTGCGCCTTTGAAGGAGAAAAGATTGTCGCTTTTTGCAATCTCGCCGACATGGGTTGGTTTCAGGGTCTTCATATCGGCGGACCGGGCTGTGTCGGAACGATACCTGAATTTCGCAGGCGGGGCGTCGGCTTGGAAATGGTGCGATTGGCAGCCGAAAGGCTTCAGCAGAACGGTTTTGATCTTTCCTGGATTCATTATACACATTTAGCGCACTGGTATATGAAGCTTGGATATAAGCCGGTTCTTCGGTGGAACAGCAATGGGATTCTTCATAATGCGGAAGGTGACAGCTCTTCCACAAAAACCTATGAAAACGGTTGATATTATCACGGTTACTTGTGGTCATTGCGGTTCTTGCGGCGGAGGGCGACACAAAGTGATATTCGGGAAAGAGTTTAATGATGTTTGCGGATGTAATTTTAGAGTTTATAATTCTACCTTTGAGGATTTGGATTTTCTCAAAACAATGAGCGAAATAAGAATGAAGGAATGTAGCTTGACTTTTTGCGAAGTTTGAAGTATTATATATTTTGGGTGATGTTCCTGCGGTGAAATTTTTTCTGCTGCTGTCAAGCAGGTAAACACAATTAGTGAAAATTTAATATATGCACCTGTGGCGAA
>CAYMFX010000205.1:0-3666 GCA_964389845.1 uncultured Ruminiclostridium sp. | reverse complement strand
AGGTTAAGAACCCCGACATGAACGCACAGCTTATTGCGGAGAACATTGCTTCTCAGCTTGAAGGCCGTGTAAGCTTCAGAAGAGCTATGAAGTCCTGTATCGGTCGTACCATGAAGTGCGGCGCAAAGGGCATCAAAACTCAGGTAAGCGGCAGACTTGGCGGCGCTGAAATTGCACGTACAGAGAATTATCATGAAGGTACTATTCCCCTTCAGACCCTCCGTGCAGACATCGAATACGGCGTTGCAAACGCTAACACCACCTACGGCATTATCGGCGTAAAGGTTTGGCTGTATAAGGGCGAGGTTCTCAAGGGCGAAATCGGCAAGGAAAGAACCAACACCGAAAAGCCTGCAAGAAAGCCCAAGGAAAATCGTGAAAACCGCGGCGAAAGAAGAAATTCCAAGCCCAGAGCAGAGAAAAAAGAAGGGGGTAACGAATAATGCTACTTCCAAAGAGAGTAAAGCACCGCAGAGTGCAGAGAGGTCGTATGACCGGTAAAGCAACACGCGGCAACGTAGTATGCTACGGCGATTACGGCTTGCAGGCATTGGAGCCCGCTTGGATCACAAGCAATCAGATTGAAGCAGCCCGTATCGCAATGACACGTTATATCAAGCGCGGCGGACAGGTTTGGATCAAGATATTCCCGGATATGCCCGTTACCAAGAAGCCTATGGGAACCCGTATGGGATCCGGTAAGGGCGCTCCCGAATACTGGGTAGCGGTAGTAAAGCCCGGCAGAGTAATGTTTGAAATTGCAGGAGTAACAGAAGATATTGCAAGAGAGGCTATGCGTCTCGCTATGCACAAGCTTCCCATCAAGTGCAAGTTCGTTAAAAAGGAAGAAGGAGGCGAACAGTAATGAAGGTAACTAAGGAAATTAAAGAGCTTAGCGCAGCGGAACTGGACAACAGGGAAGCAGAGCTTAAGCAGGAGCTGTTCAACCTTCGCTTTCAGCTCGCCGTAAACCGTCTTGAAAACCCCATGAGGCTTAAAGCGGTTAAGAAAGAAATTGCAGTAGTTAAAACGATCCGCCGCCAGCGTGAGATCGAAGCTGCCAATAAGTGAGAGGGGAGGAACGAACTTTGGAAAAGACAAGAAACCTTAGAAAAACAAGAGTTGGCGTTGTGGTAAGCAACAAGATGGATAAGACTATCGTGGTTGCACTTAAGGACAATGTTCGCCACCCCTTGTACAAGAAGATCATCAAGCGCACAATCAAGCTTAAAGCACACGATGAGGAGAACACCTGCAACGTTGGCGATAAGGTAAAGATTATGGAAACAAGGCCTCTGTCTAAGGACAAGAGATGGAGACTTGTGGAAGTGCTTGAGAGAACCAAGTAACGGAAGGAGATAGTAACAATGATACAGATGCAGACACGCCTTAAAGTGGCTGATAACACCGGCGCAAAAGAGCTGATGTGTATCAGAGTGCTTGGCGGCACACGCAGAAAGTACGCCAATATCGGCGACGTAGTTGTAGCTTCCGTTAAAAAAGCAGCCCCCGGCGGCACGGTTAAGAAGGGCGACGTCGTTAAATGCGTTATCGTTCGCAGCGCAACAGGCGTAAGACGTGACGACGGCACATACATTCGTTTTGACGAAAATGCTGCTGTTTTAATTAAGGAAGACAAGAACCCCAGAGGAACCCGTATCTTCGGGCCTGTGGCAAGAGAGCTTCGCGATAAGGAATATATGAAGATTCTTTCGCTTGCTCCGGAAGTGCTGTAAGGAGGAGCAGGAATGAATACTTTACACGTTAAAAAAGGCGACGAGGTAATGATTATTTCCGGCAAGGACAAGGGCAAAAAGGGCAAGGTGCTCGAGGTTTCCCCCTCGGAGGGCAAGGTAATCGTCGAGGGCAGAAATATGGTAACAAAGCACGTTAAGCCCAAAATGCAGGGACAGGTCGGCGGCATTGTTAAGGCAGAAGGTCCTTTGTACGCCTGCAAGGTAATGCCTGTTTGCCCCAAGTGCAACAAGCCTACCAGAGTCGGACACAAAATCGAAGGCGACAAAAAGATAAGAGTTTGCAAGCATTGCGGTGCAGCGCTCTAATGAATGGTGAATGGGCAGGATAAAGCAGCTTCCTGCTGTCACCGAGTAAGGAGAAAAAACAGTATGTCTACAATGAAAACCTATTATAAGGAAACCGTTGCTCCCGCACTGTTCAAAAAGTTTGGCTACAAGAGCGTTATGCAGATTCCCAAGCTGGATAAGATAGTAGTCAACGTGGCTTGCGGCGAGGCAAAGGACGACCACAAGAAGGTTGAAGCTATAATGGCCGATCTTTCCGCTATAACAGGTCAGAAGCCCGTTATATGCAAGGCTAAGAAGGCTATCGCAAACTTTAAGCTTCGTGAAGGAAATATAATCGGCGTTAAGGTAACTCTCAGAGGAGAGACAATGTACGAGTTTCTCGACCGTTTCTTCAACGTTGCTCTTCCCCGTGTCCGTGACTTCAGAGGTATAAACCCCAACAGCTTCGACGGCAGAGGAAATTACAGCGTGGGCGTTAAGGAACAGCTTATATTCCCTGAAATCGACTATGAAAAAATTGACAAGATTCGCGGAATGGACATTAACTTTGTTACAACGGCTAAAACCGACGAAGAAGCGAGAGAGCTGCTGTCCCTTATGGGTGCGCCCTTCTCTAAGTAAGGAAAGGAAAGCTACAAATGGCAAAGAAATCAATGATTGCAAAGCAGCAGCGTCCTGCAAAGTATTCCACAAGAGCCTACAACAGATGTAAGCTCTGTGGAAGACCCCATGCTTACCTTCGTAAGTACGGAATTTGCAGAATTTGCTTTAGAGAGCTTGCTTATAAGGGTCAGATTCCCGGCGTCAAGAAGGCAAGCTGGTAAGATTGTTTTTCCTTCGGGAAGGACTTCAAAACTGAAACGGCAAGAGCAGGGCGTAAGGCTCCGATACCCCGGAATGCACCCAAAATAAAAGGGTAAGCTTCCAATGACGCAGGGCGGCTGAAAATTGACCTAAAAAATTTTAGGCAACGGCGTTTTTCAGACCGAGGAAATGCTTTTCGCAAGGCTAACTACCGATTTCCAACTCTATTAAACAGGAGGACGCATAGAAAATGCAGATCACCGATACTATCGCAGATATGCTTACAAGAATACGCAATGCCAGCTCGGCAAAGCACCCTTCTGTTGATATTCCCTGTTCAAATATGAAGAAGCAGATTGCTCAGATTCTTGTTGACGAAGGCTACATCAAGAACTTCCGAGTAATCGAGGACAATAAGCAGGGTATCATCAGAATTACTCTTAAGTATACGGAAAACAGACAGCAGGTAATCACCGGACTTCGCAGAGTGAGCAAACCCGGTCTTAGAATTTATTCAAACAGCAAGGATATGCCCAAGGTAATGAAGGGACTCGGAATCGCTATAGTTTCCACCTCCAAGGGCGTTATGACCGACAGAGCGGCAAGAGCGGCTCACGTTGGCGGCGAAGTCCTTGCGTTTGTATGGTAAGGAGGAACAGGATATGTCAAGAATTGGTAGAGCGCCTATTACTGTTCCTGCCGGCGTTGACGTTAAGGTTGACGGCAATGCAGTTACAGTAAAGGGACCTAAGGGTACCCTTACAAAGGAATTTAAGCCTCAGATGACAATTACGGTCGAGAACGGACAGGTTAAGGT
>CAYMFX010000204.1:0-3668 GCA_964389845.1 uncultured Ruminiclostridium sp. | reverse complement strand
TGTACTTTGAAACGTCAACCTCCTTAAACCACTCTCTTGACAGCAAATCAGGAGTTCTGTAGGTTAAATTCGTTCCGAATACATAATCGATCATTCCCTCTTTATACGCTTTATCAAATTTGTCAAGTCCCGCTGTAAAGATAGGGTATGTTGCATAGGCAATAATGCGTTTAGCCTTGCGCTTTTTAAGCTCATAGGCAATATCGAGCATCGAGTCTCCCGACGATATAATATCGTCGGAGACAAAAACAGTTTTTCCCTCAACCGAATTACCTAAATATTCATGTGCAACAATAGGATTGCGTCCGTTTACGATAGTTGAGTAATCACGTCTCTTATAAAACATTCCCATTTGCACTCCAAGCACCGAAGCGTAGTACATATTGCGGTTCAGCGCTCCCTCGTCGGGGCTTACCACCATAAAGTTTTCGGGAGAAACGTCTAAATCCTTTATCACCTTGAACATTGCCTTTAACACCTGATAAGTGGGCATTACATTATCGAAGCCCATTAAAGGGGTAGCGTTGCAAACTCTTGCGTCGTGAGCGTCAAATGTGATAAGATTGGTAACTCCCATATTCTGAAGCTCCTGTAGCATTACCGCACAGTCTAACGATTCCCTGTAATTGCGTCTGTGCTGTCTGCCGCCGTATAAAATAGGCATTACAACGCTTATTCTGTGAGCCTTGCCGCCCATTGCCTGAATGATGCGCTTTAAATCCTGAAAATGGTCGTCGGGGGACATATAGTTTTCCCTTCCGAACATTTTGTAGGTACAGCTGTAATTGCCCACATCAACAATAATAAAAACGTCGTCGCCTCTGATAGAGGATTTAATTAAGCCCTTGCCGTCTCCCGAAGCAAAACGGGGGCATTCGGTTTCAACAAGATATGATTCTTGTGCATAAGGCGTATTTTTCGACCACTCGACAAGATAGCCGTTAATTTTACTTCCTAATTCTTTTGCGCCGTCGGTAGCGATAATGCCCAAAGGTGCAACCTGCTGTTTTGAGTTAAGCACAATGGTACTTGCTTTTTCTGACATTGTTTAACGTCCTTTCATCAATAGGTTTAGAGCGGTTAATTACACCGCTCCCCCGATTATTTTCATACAGTGTGCCGCGCTTATTGATACAACGGATATTTAGCACAAATGTCATTTACAATTTCTCTTGCCTTATCCTTATTAGCTTCAAAATCGGAAGCGGTAAGATAAATGCTTTCGCCAATCTTCAGCATATCCTCTTCCTTAAGTCCGCGGGTAGTGACCGCCGCTGTGCCTATTCTGATTCCGCTGGTAACAAAGGGTTTTTCCGGATCGTTGGGGATAGCATTTTTATTAACCGTTATATAAACGTCGTCAAGACGCTTTTCAAGCTCCTTACCGGTTATCTTAAATGGACGCAAATCTACAAGCATCAAATGATTGTCCGTTCCTCCCGATACAAGACGGAATCCTCTCTTCATAAGCTCTCCCGCCAATGCCTGACAGTTGCTTATAACCTGCTTTCCGTATTCCTTGAACAAGGGATCAAGGGCTTCCTTAAAGCACACCGCCTTAGCCGCAATAACGTGCATAAGCGGACCTCCCTGTGTTCCGGGGAAGATAGACTTATTGATTTTCTTAGCCAGCTCCTCGTCATTGCAGAGTATCATTCCTCCACGGGGACCTCTGAGTGTTTTATGAGTAGTGGTTGTAACAATATCCGCATAGGGCACCGGCGACATATGAACCCCTGCGGCAACAAGTCCCGCAATGTGAGCCATATCAACCATAAAATAAGCCCCTACGCTTTTGGCAATCTCGGCGATTTTTTCAAAATATATCTTACGGGGATATGCGCTTGCGCCTGCTACAATCAGCTTGGGCTTATTCTCCTCCGCAAGCTTTGCAAGCTGTTCATAGTCTATCATTTCGGTTTCATCGCTGAGACCGTAAGGAACAAAGTTAAAATACTTGCCGGAAATGTTGACGGGTGATCCGTGAGTAAGATGTCCGCCGTGAGCAAGGCTCATGCCCAAAACGGTATCTCCCGGCTCCAACAGCGCAAAGTAAACCGCAGTATTAGCCTGAGCGCCGGAATGTGGCTGTACATTAGCAAAATTGCAGCCGAACAGCTTCTTTGCACGTTCGATAGCAATTTCCTCCACCACGTCGACGCATTGACAGCCGCCGTAATAACGCTTACCGGGGTACCCCTCCGCATACTTATTAGTGAGTACGCTTCCCATAGCCGCCATAACAGCGGGAGAGACGATATTCTCGCTGGCTATAAGCTCTAAATTGCGCCTTTGACGCTTCAACTCGTCGTTCATAGCCGCCGCTACTTCGGGATCATACCCTTCGATAAAGCCGATAGTGTTCACCAAATCCTTGTACATTCGAATATCCTCGTTTCATAGTGCATTTTCAGACGTAAAGACGACTGATGTTTTTTTCATTATACTATTTTTCGACGTAAATTTCAATAGGTTTAAAAAATATTCTTTCCATAAAAAGCAAGCGCACCCTTCAAAAGCAGAAGGCTGCGCTTTTTTAATATATGAAACAAGTTATTAAACGGCTTTCATATCCACTACTGCCGCCGAAGAACCTAAGTCGGTTTTACTTCCCCAATGGCTTAAACAAATATCCTTTAATGTAACGCTTACATTGACATATTCGCTGTTGCCTATAATTGAAGCGTATTTCTCCAATACGTCGGGAGCATTGTCAAGAACAAATCTTTCAAAAATCGGATACTTTGAACCAAGCTCCACATTTTTTGAATCTGTAACCACATCATATCCGCTTACAACATTTCCGTTTTTGGAATCCGGAAAGAAGCACAAGCTTTCTTCTCCCAAAATTTCGTCTTGATAACGGCAAACGGTTCCAGTAAGCGTAATTTCTCCCGAAAAAGACGCAACGGTATCGACCAATTCAGCGTTTTCGCCGGATACGTCAAAGCGTGATACGGCGTCTGTGCAAACAAGCCCGTTATTCAGCTTATCGCCTCTTTTGATTTTATAATTTGTCGAATGGCTGTTGAGATATTCTTTAAATTCATTTACGGAATCGGAAGAATCTAAATACATATACGGTATGGCTTTTTCGGTATCGGAAGAATCGGAGTCATAAATCGGAGCGGCATATTGAATATATGCAAAATCATACAGGAAAATATAACTTGAAGTATCGGCGCCGGGTTCAACGACGTCATAAGCCGACTCTACCGATAAAGTCTCGCCGTCTATTCCCTGAAAGCTTTTGACAGGTGATGCCGCCTTTATATTTTTAAGATCTTTATCCTCGTCTTTTGGGTATGGTAAATTTAAAGCCATGGGTATTTGATCTTCGGGAACATTTCCGGTTATCAGAGTTTTACCGCTGTTATCTGTTGAACACGCCGTTAAAACCGCAAGAGCTGAAAATAACGATACTGTTGTTTTAATAATTTTATTCATAATGTAATTCGACCTCCATATTACTTAGTTAAATTTCATACCCGTTCTTAATAAAAGCACAGATTTTATTGTTTTAAGTACACTATATCACATATAAAAGTCAAATACAATTACAAAATGGTTACAATTAAAAAATTTATAAAAATATAGGGTCTGTAAAAAACATATTACCGTGCGAGGTAAAACCTCGCAAAGATACAACTGCCTATCATAAAACAGGG
>CAYMFX010000203.1:0-3693 GCA_964389845.1 uncultured Ruminiclostridium sp. | reverse complement strand
ATTTTCGACAACTCCACTTTCGATGAAAAAATCGTCAATTTTTGATCAAAAACCGAAAGAATACTTCCTCTAGTTTCATTAGGTGCATTAATGGTTCCAGATGCACTCGTATATGAAATACTGGTCTTGTCTTTAAGAGCAAAGTACTCATTTATATAGTTACTATCTATTCCAAATTTCTTTTGTCCTTTTTCGCTCATATCAATAACACTATTTAGATTTATTTCCTTTTTACTTGCATCTTCAAAAAGAGCCAATACTAACCCAGAAAAATAGTTTGAAGCTGACCTTTCCCAAAACGGGTCAGCATTTTTATTTGTTTTATCAAAAAAAATATTTAATCCTAAATCATAAATCAACTCTACAGCCTTATCTCTTAATCCAGGCTCATTATAAAATTCGTATGGAATGCTTAGCGGATTCCATGCATTTCCCTCACTGGGATTTCTAAGGTTAATAGATATAACATTATAGCCGAGAGAATTGAACAACCTATTTGTTTTTGCATACAGCTCACCTTTAGGGTCAGTTACTACTATTGACTGTCCTGCTTTTGCCAAAATATTTAATAATGGCAAAACTAATCTTCTTGTTTTTCCGCTACCTGTTGAACCAATTATTAAAGAATGAGCTTCACTATTATCAACATAGATTTCATTATTTCCTACAATAAATGGCAACCCTGCGGCATTATAATTTTCCATGTTAGGATCAATTCTTTTAATATCTTCATTTTTTACGATTTCTTCTTTTGTCGCCCATCGAGATTCTGGTTCCCGATGTAAAATAACCATGATTTTATGTTCTATTTTTTTTGAGGCAATTCTTCCTGAAAATAAAGCAGAAAAAATATACAAAGGTAATAGAACATATTTTAGTGCTGTATCTACCTCTCCCATTCTATCTTGAATTACTAATACAATTAGCAGTGCAAAAAACAGAATAGATAATGACAAATATAAAATAATAGTAAAATTTCGTAATATGAATTTTATGAATTTGTGGAGCCCTTTTTTGATAATTCTGAACCCATTCATGACTGGTTTGAGTAAACATTTTATTAACAACTGAATCTTTTTAACTACAAATAATGCTGATTTTTTAGATTTCTTTTTTATATTTGAGAGTAACAAAAAAATTTTTTTCATATAATTTTTAAAAACCAGTTTCATTTCATCTTTCCAATTACTAATCATATATTTACCATTCTAATTACTACTATAATATAACTATTCGTTCTTGAGTTTATTCCTCTAATGATAACATACAATCCCAAATTTCAACACAAAACTACCTGAACAATCAAAATTTGACGATAAACGGCATCTTTGTTTTTGATTCTTGCATTTTTTAACAAATATCAATATTTTTCAAACTTTCTCCTTTTATGATAATAAAGATGATTATCTTATATATACATGTTTTATAACAATTGATTTATCTTATCAGCAAGCATTTGCGATCTTACTTCAAAGAATTGTTCGAAATTTTCGGTTTTCCACAAGTTCTTGTCTTGCGGAATAATATGTCTGCTTAAGTAAATTTTTTGTTGATCTTCCGGGTCAATGCTTTTTATCCAAACCGATAATTCCTTTCCGTTCTTGTCCCCACGGTTAGTTCCCGAATCAAGCAATTGATAATTTACAATATTATTAATCTTCCACTCATCAAAACGACCTTGCAACAATGAATGTGGATGTATATGATCTACATCCTCCTTTCGTATTTGGGGTTGTCCATCATAGATCAAGTAAAGTATATATTCAGGATCAAGTGTGCATACCCTTTCTTTATCAACCATATAAGTAAAATAAAGCGGATGATATGTATACACTTTAAATAAGCTGTCTTTCGGAAATGTCTTGCCCTTGTTCTGTTTCATTACTTCATGGATTTTTTTAATTCCTGTTGTATTAGGTCTCCAACCACATCCGTAGCTAAATACTTTGTTTAATAAAGACAAACGCAGCCAAATTGCCATATTCCGAAAGCTTTGATCGTTTGTGTCAAATTTATTAAACATATTTTCGAGTTCTTCATCTTTAGTTGTAGAATAAAAAATATGGTATGACAGAAAATACAATGGAATAGCAGATCTATTATTTTTACAAAACCATTCGTAATTCTTGCTTGCATGCAAGAACTTTTTTAGCGACTTTAATGTATTTCGAATGCGAACCCGCTTTGATGTAGCAAATTCGGCATCTTCGGCCGTCAAATCCGCAATTACTTTGGTCGGTTTATCATTTAAAACCATTATGAGCTTTATCAAGGTATCTTGGTCTATTCCAATATCCTTGTTTTCGGATACAGCAATGTCCAAAAAAGCCTCCATTTTATAATTGAACCCTTTAAACATTGATGCAACCAAATCATAAGATGACAATATGGTTGCTCCGACGTTTAAGCGGCGAAACAGTTCTACGATTCGCTGTCTGTTCTCGGTTTCTTCTTTGCTTTTGTTTACAGGAACTATTGAAATGCCAATACTTTCATTTGAAAATATAGCACTGTTAAAGCGCCGGATGTTTTTTTCAATGGTTTTAGTTTTTACTGGGTCGTTAATACTGTGTTTTTTTATTATTTCATCAGAAACCTGTTCATCGTCTGAAGTTTGGGTCAATTTGGTAAATAGATAATCCACGGAACACCAATGGCATTTATCAATCTTTCTCTCTTTGTTGATTGTTGGCAATTTACCTTCATTGTCAGTAAATCTAAATTCGTACTCCATTTCTTCGCAATTACTAAAAAGATCAAAATAAAGACGTTTTCCGTTCAATGTTCCAGTCAGACCAATATAAAAGCTTTGAAGCCGCTGCTGCCCGTCAATAATAAACCATTGTGTTTTTGACAGCTCGCTGACCTCCTTCGATTCAACAGGATTTCCATCTCGCGTAAATTCTCTGTACGCAAACAGTGGTTTTGTATCTTTTTCTTCTTCAATGCAAATTATTGAGCCAAACGAGTTGCCCTTTAGCAAAGTATCAAAGAGGAGTGTCATCTTATCCTCATCCCATACAAGCCTACGCTGAATAACAGGAAGCACCATTTCCCCGTCTTTTATTTTGGTAATTGCGTTTTTAACACTTAAGGCTTTCCATTGCGCCATTGCGCTTTCCTCCTCTTCTTACTGTGCCTTCATCTTTATCGTATCCAAGGAACAGTGTACAATTAAGGCAATAAATGTGATGATACTTACTATGCAAAACATCGCAAGAAGCTTCATTTAAATACTCAAGAAATCTATATGGCTTTACTCACCTCAGCACCATTATTGCCAATCTTAAATAATTAACCAATCGTCTAGCTGATAAAAACATTCTGATTAATTAATATAAAAATGTTAAATTATATCAACTATTCCATTTATGTAAGCTGATTTTCTCATTCATTATCAAGAATTTCATCATCCCAAAGAATAGCTCGTCCATCATAAAATATACTTATACCTCGATTTTCGGATATTACAAATATGCAAGCATTTTTATGTTGTAAAGAGAATTTTATTGCTGTTGTGTGGCGCGAGCCTTTTTGTTTTTTTGAAAGCTCGCTTTTCCATCGCTCCCACTGTTTATACATATAACAGTGTTTGTTTACTCCATCATTTCAAAAAACCGTCTGCCTACCCAAACCCAAGCAAAATAAAACACTCGCAAAAACATTGACGCTAAACGATCAATGTTCATGGCA